>CAYPYC010000169.1:0-3284 GCA_964414905.1 uncultured Dehalococcoidia bacterium | reverse complement strand
AAAGTGTCACTTATCTCATCGATTACTAAATGTTCATATATCGCTTCAACATCTGATGTTTGTGATGCCAATTCATTCAATTGCTTATCGTAGTCGGTTGAACCCGTAATTGCTTTAAAAAATATTGTGGGATTGGAGGTTAATCCACTTATCCCATTATCAATTAATCCTTTTAATTCTCCAGAAACTATCATCTTTTTACTTATGTTGTCGTACCATATAGATTGACCCAGGCTGTTTACTTTACTGATGTTATTTCCCAAAGCATTTCTCCTTGTAATTATTCAAGTTCTAGTATTGGATCACCGTCAAGTACTTGGTCACCTGCTTTAACATGGACTTTCTTTACAATACCGCTCCAATCAGCTTTTAATGTCTGCTGCATCTTCATGGCTTCCAATACACATACATCATCGCCAGTAATAACGTTGTCACCTTCTTTATGTGCAACAGATATAATCACACCTGGCATAGGAGATTTAAAAACTTTAGGAGCAGATATTTTTTTGGGTGCTGTGGGCTGTAGTTCATTTTTAGAATCTTGGTTTGAATCTACTATAGAATCTTGTTCAACTTTGTCAACAACATCTTTAACTATTTCAACTGAAATCTCTTCACCATCAACAGATACAAGGGCTTCATTAGAATCTAAATCGATTATTTCAACACTGTACCAAACATCGCTTACTTTGATCTTAAATTTTTTATCCATCTATAAAAACCGTTCTAATATAATTCGTTAACCCAATAAAGAACTGAAAACACCAGCAACAACAGCTGAACCAATCACACCAGCTACATTGGGTCCTAAAGCATGTGGCAACAAAAAGCTCTTTGGATTAGATTCTTGCCCTATATGATGAGAAATCCTTGCAGCCATTGGAACTGCAGAAACTCCTGCAGAGCCAATCAATGGATTTATTTTTTCTTTCATAAATATGTTCATGAATTTCGCAAAAATGATTCCTGAGACTGTACCTGCCGAAAATGCAACCAATCCCAAAACTAAAATCAATATGGATTCTAGGTTAAAAACTCGTTGTGCTGTTAATTGCGCTCCAACAGTTAACATCAAGAAAATCGTTGCAATATTGATTAATTCATTTGAAGCAGTATTAGCCAATCTTGGTACAACACCGCTTTCTCTAAACATATTACCAATCATGAACATACTAATTAATGGCGCTGACCTTGGTACAACAAGTATTATAAGCAACATTGCTAAAGGCGGGAAAATCAATTTTTCTAGTTGAGAAACTTCTCTTGGTGGCTTCATTTCAATAATACGTTCTTTTTTAGTTGTTAACAATTTCATTAGAGGTGGCTGAATAAAAGTAACGCTAGCCATATAGGAATATGCTATTACAGCAGTTATACCCAACAAATGTGGTGCAAGTTTTGCTGATAAAAATATAGTAGTCGGTCCGTCGGCACCACCAATTATACCTATAGCCGCAGCTTCCTCAACAGTAAACCCAGTGATACCCGGTATCAAATGAACTGTTAAAGCACCCCAAAAAGCTAAGAAAATACCAATTTGTGCAGCAGCTCCTAATAAGAGGGTTTTAGGATTCGCAATAATAGATGTAAAATCAGTCATCGCGCCTAATCCCAAAAATATTATGGGCGGGATTATATTCCAAAAGGATAAGCCATAATAAAATATCACACCTAATATACCTGCATCTTGGTGACTAGATGATGCCGTAGGCTCTGTTGATAACCCTGTGAACGGAAGATTAACGACCAAAATGCCTAATCCAATTGGTAAAAGTTCGTATGGCTCCATGTTTTTCCTAATAGCCAAAATTATGAATGCCGTACCTACTGCGAGCATTATCAAGTTCTGCCAACCAATATTCATTAACCCAGAAGCATTTATGAATTCTAAAAATTCAGTCACTTATCCTCTCCAATAACAAAGTTGCCAACTTATAATCATATGATGAATTTCCTATTATAATATCTGTAAACATGTTTTTATTTATAACCACCTATCATCTTTTGCTTCTAATCAGATTTTTCTTTCGATAATAAGGCTCTATAAGCAGCAACTCCCAAAGAAGCAGCTATAACTTTATCCCTGTTTTTATCAACGTCTAAAGAAGAATCAATTTCATTAGCCTTTGTAATAGGTCCCGATATAAATTTCACTAATATATATGACATTATTTTTATTGATAACATTAGTACGACCAATAATACAAAAGCCGTACCAACACCTATCAAGGTTAGAGTGAAAGCTTGAGCAAGAACTTCGTTATCCATTTAAACCCATCAACATTTTATTATATTTAAGTTGCTAAAAATGCTTGAATTTTCCAACAAGCAATTAAATTAAAACTTAGTTTCAGTTTACCAAAATATATATCATTTCTATAATATATAAATGCTATATCAAAATAATTTAATATATAACTTAAATTATTACTTCAGCAAATCCATATATTCAGGAAATAAGATATGACCAAACAAGTAGACATCAACTGCGATATGGGCGAAAGTTTTGGAATATACAAATTAGGCCATGATGAAGAAGTAATCAAATATATAAGTTCTGCAAATATAGCTTGTGGATTTCATGCAGGAGATCCACTGTGGATGAACAAAACTGTCACGCTTGCAGAAAATCACGGAGTTGAAATTGGAGCTCACCCCAGTTATCCTGATCTAGCAGGATTTGGAAGGAGAAATATGGATATAGGCGTAAGTGAATTGAAATCCGATATTATTTATCAAATAGGCGCTTTACAAGCATTTACCAAAACCAAAACACTACAACACGTAAAGCCACATGGAGCATTGTATAACCAAGCTGTTATGAATGAAAAAATAGCCAAAACTATTTGCGAAGCAATATTAGAATTTGATTCGAACTTAATGCTTCTAGCTTTGTCTGGTTCAAAATGGATAAAAACAGCTAAAGATATGGGATTAAAAGCATACAATGAAGTATTCGCCGACAGAGCTCTTAACGATGATGGATCTTTAGTTTCTAGATCTATACAAGGCTCGGTTTTGCACAATGTCAATGAAGTTGCAGATAGAAGTAATCAAATGGTAACAGAAGGGATTGCAACTACCATAAATGGGAATACAATAGAAGTTGAAGCCGACAGCTTGTGTATACATGGAGACACCCCTGGAGCTGTTCAAATGGCTATAAAAGTAAATACAAGTCTAAAATCATCAGGGGTCGAAATAACACCATTACAAAATATGTCCAAGTAATAAAATTACTACCTAGAAAACAATTACCAACTGATGAATGAAGAGCAACCCAT
>CAYPYC010000168.1:0-3299 GCA_964414905.1 uncultured Dehalococcoidia bacterium | reverse complement strand
ATTTCAAACACAATGGGTAAATCTAGCTATGGCTTCTTGTATTTTTATTAAGCACTCAACTAACAAAACGTTTTTTGTAGGTGAATTTTTTGCAGGTATCAGGGAAAATCCTACTGGCTTAGGTAACTGGACAGGTCAGCGATTAGGACCAAGAATTTCAGTTTTAAACGAAACTGGCAATGTCATTTCTAGAATTGGCACCCAGCCAATCGGTCTATCAGCGGGTGAATTTGTTGCTCCTCATGGAATTTCTTTAGATTCAAAAGACAACATATATTTGGGTGAAGTTTCATGGAGCGCCTACGGTAATGCCCTAAATCCTCCTCAAAAAGTTCGAACAATACAAAAATTAACTAAAGTTTAAATCATGAACTCCTTCGACTCTTACAAAACTGAAATAACAAAATTCGAATTAAATGCATATCCTACAGGGTTTAAAAATGTCCTAAACCTTTTAATAAAATCTAACGATTCAATTGATTTAAGTATCCCGATTTTGGTTATAAAAGGAACTAAACCAGGTAAAACAATAGCAGTTTTTGGTGGAGTTCATGGTGACGAATATGATGGGCCTCAAGCAATACGGGATTTGTACAATAGTTTGAACCCTGATGAATTGAATGGAGCATTCATAGGTGTACCACATTCTAACATCCCAGCTTTTAACGCTGGTACCCGTGTTAGTCCTGTGGATGGATTAAACTTAGCTCGAATATTCCCAGGTAACCCAACTGGTTCCCTGACCGAAAAAATATCTCATTGTCTAGGGGTAAATATTATTCAGGGATCAGATTTTTTTATAGATTTACATGATTCCGGTTCATATATGTCTATGCCATTATTGATAGGATATTACTCAGGTTCTAATCAAATTGGCAGGCAATCAAAAAATGCTGCTTTTGTATTTGGCACCGATGTTGTATGGGGACACCCTGAGGTTTCGGAAGGAAGAACAATTTCATATGCCCATAACCTTGGAATACCATGGTTGTATTCAGAATGTCCAGGAGGAGGTTGGTTGAATTTATATTATGTTAAAAAATACATGTCTGGAGTTAAAAACGTCATGGAAATGTTAGGAATCATATCTTTTGAAACTAATATCTTTACTCCAAAACACTACTTAATTGGCTCCGGAGATGTTGATAAATCTATACCAACGAAAAAAAACGGATATTTATTTCCAGAAGTAGATTTGTTGCAACAAGTCACTAAAGGACAAACGTTAGGAAAAGTAATCAGTTTTTCTGGCGAGGAAATTGAAACAATAAAATCAAACGCCACGGGCGTTGTTATATGTATGCGCAAAACACCGTCAGTTAAACCGGATGATATAGCGTTTTTGATTACGGGTATAGATAACATAACCACTCAAACATAAACTATATGAAAAATCAACCTAAAGTAACAGCTTTAGCTGGAGGTGTGGGTGGAGCAAAACTAGTCTTAGGACTATCAAGAATATTACCTAAACATCATCTCAATATCGTTGTAAACACAGGGGACGATGATAAACTAAATGGCTTGAGAGTCAGTCCAGATATTGACACCATCACTTATACCTTAGCAGGTATAGCAAACGTTTCGACAGGGTGGGGTATTCAAACGGACACCTTCTATAGCGCTTCGCATCTAAAATTGTTTTATGAACATAGTTGGTTCACTTTCGGTGATAAAGATTTAGCCACAAATATTAAACGAACTGATTTATTGAATTCTGGATACAGTTTGACTGAGTCGACAAAAATCATTTCAAAAGCACTGAAAGTATCTTCAAACATTATCCCAATGAGTGATGCTATTATTCAAACTGTAATAAAGACCAAGACCGGAAATGATTTATCATTTCAAGAATATTTTGTAAAAAACAGGAGTCAACCTGCTATAACTGGGATTCAATACAAAAACATTGAAACTTCTGTTCCTAATCCAGAATTTATACAAGCATTAAATAATTCAAGAGCTTTAATTATATGTCCTTCAAATCCATACCTAAGTATAGGCCCAATAATTAACATGAAAGGAATTATCGACCAAATCAGAATATTTAATGGACCAAGGATTGCTATTAGTCCAATAATAGGGGATAAAGCTCTGAAGGGTCCTGCCGCCAAAATACTCAAAGAACTAGGCTCAGATTCCTCATGCTATGCCGTAGCTAAATATTACAAAGAGTTGATAGACATATTTGTAATTGATGAAATTGATTCCAAATATGCTCCTTTAATTAGTGATTTAGGTATAAAAGTTATTGTACTTCCCATAATAATGAAATCGCTGCATGACAAAATCACACTTGCAAAAAATATAATGTCAGCTTTACCAAATAAATAATATGGATACAATTTGTCTCGTGCCAATCAAAAATTTGGAAACAGTAAAATCAAGGTTATCCAGTAATTTCAGCATTGACCGCAGGCGCAAAATATTCATGCATATGGTGAGAAAAACAATTAGAACAGTCAATAAATCCACTATAGAAGAATGCTGGATTCTCTCATCAGATACTGAAATAACAAAATTTGCAAACGATAACGGCATTACACGTTTTACAGACTGTCCAGATGGTTTAAATTCGACTTTAAAGTATTACGCAAATAAAGTATTTGATTTAGGTGCAAACGCAATGTACTTAGCTCCAGACCTACCACTAATTGATGATGATTCTTTATCAAAGTTGATTGAATCTTTTGATCAAAACGGAACAATATTGGTTCCGGATCTAGCAAAAACAGGGATTAACGCAATTATATGGGAACACAAAAAATTACTGGGGCCGTTTTTAGGAATCAATAGTTATAATATTCACATCCAACAGGCTAAAATTCAAAATATTAAAGTTACCATCTTTGAAAACGAACAATTACAATATGACCTAGATACTGTAGAACATTTCAACAATTTGCCTGATTTTATTAGGCATAAACTTATGTCTTTGTAAAAAATATAATGTGCCAATCTTATGAAAACTGAAATAGGGATATTATTGCCAACACGGGAAATTATATTTGCGGACAAACCTCCTGCGAATGCAAATGAAATATTTGACATTGCTCGTTGTGCTGAGATTAATCACATAGATTCTTTATGGGTAGGTGACAGTATTTTAGCCAAACCTAGAATAGATCCATTAATAACTCTTTCATCAATCGCAACGATTACCAAAAAGATAAAAATCGGCACATCAATATTTATTCCTGCTTTACGAAATCCTATATCACTGGCGCACACAGTAATGTCTACTAATTTTATATCCGGTGGAAGATTAATATTTGGTGTTGGAGCTGGTGGCACTTTCA
>CAYPYC010000167.1:0-3304 GCA_964414905.1 uncultured Dehalococcoidia bacterium | reverse complement strand
TTGACACCAATCGATGATATCAACAAACCTAAAATCGACATGGCTTCACTTGAAGATTTAGCAGGTACTCAAAAACTACTACGTGAGGTTGGATTACTAAACTAATAATCTACTACTATCACTCACACTTTATGCATCAAACACTAGGACTCAGCCTGTGCTAAGTCCTAGTGTTTTTTCATACTAACTAGACAACAATGATATCATTAAACTATATAAATTTAGTAATACTAAAAACATACGCTTAAATGAATTGTCTCTAATTTAACATCTCAATATATCCACTAAGTCAATATTAACAATGACCCACAAACAAATCTCTCGATTATCTTTATTTAGCGGCTATATTAACCCGCTTAACATATATAAGAAAACTCCTCCTTTATATTTAACAATACCCGCTATTATTTTAGTTTTAATTCTCGCTTTGCCAATCATATATTTATCCATTAGAACATTCGATGCGACAAATGCCGCTTGGGAAATGTTATTCAGCATGCGTTCTTTACAAACTCTTGGAAGATCCCTATTGTTAATGCTAACTGTAACTACGATATCAGCACTTATCGCACTTCCATTAGCGTGGATCACGGCCAGAACTGACTTGCCATTAAGTAAAATGTGGACGATATTAGCAACTCTTCCCCTAGTTATACCAAGTTTTATAGGGGCATATTTATTTAATTCAGCTTTCGGCCCCAAGGGATTGCTACAAAATTTACTAGAACAGCCTTTAGGAATAGATAAACTACCTGACATTCACGGTTTGTTTGGAGCAGCCGCAGTTCTAACACTCCTAAGCTATCCTTATTTCTTTCTTACCATAAGAGGTTCAATCAACAATATTGACCCATCAATCGAGGAATCATCTAGATCTTTGGGGAATAGTGCATTTAACACATTTATTAAAATCACCTTACCCCAACTAAAGCCAGCTATTATTGCCGGGGCATTACTAGTAGCTCTTTATACACTAAGTGATTTTGGGGCTGTATCACTTATGAGATACAACACTTTCACATGGACAATATATCAACAGTATGAATCCGTAATAGACCGTACCTCAAGTGCTACTTTATCATTAGCTTTAGTGTCGACAGCAATTATTATTTTGATATTAGAGCAATATATGAGAGGCAACCAAAAATATCACAGGATTGGAAGTGGTAGCTCAAGAAAACCACACATCGTTCGATTAGGTATATGGAAATATCCTTCCCTATTAGCCATAGGATTACTAATTGGCCTAGCGCTAATAATACCAATATCTATATTATTTTTTTGGCTTATACGAGGTATATCGCAGGGGGAGCCGATGATATTTTCTTTAAGTATAACCATTTCAACACTATCAATATCTATTATCACGGCCGTTGTAACTGTATTATTTTCTATAGCTATGTCCTTAATAATAGTTAGGTACCCAAGCCGTATTAATAAATTGTTCGAATCACTCAGTTACACAGGGTATGCTCTTCCGGGTATTGTAGTCGCTATATCTTTGGTATATTTTGGGGCTAATTACGCTTTACCACTATACCAAACGCAATTTTTGTTAGTGTTATCTTATATCATTTTATTTTTCCCGGTAGCATTAGGAGCGACAACTACTTCTCTATTGAAAATAGACCCCAAGTTAGAACAATCTGCAAGGAGTTTAAATCACAGCTACACAAACGTTTTAAGAAAAATAACCATACCATTAATGAAACCTGGATTGTTAATGGGCGCATCATTAGTATTTTTATTAACAGTTAAAGAACTTCCTGCAACTCTAATACTAGGACCTATTGGGTTTAAAACATTAGCTACACAAGTGTGGGCTGCTTCATCTGAGGCATATTTTGCACAAGCTGCCGCACCTGCTTTAACCATAATAATAATATCTATACTCCCATTGTCCATTTTTATATCTAAAGATACTAGAATAAACCCATAATGAAACCCATCTTAATTTGTAAAAATATATCCAAAAATTATCACGCAAATATTGCAGTAAATAATCTTTCTATATCTGTATCAAAAGGAGAAATAATTTCTATTTTAGGTGGAAGTGGATGTGGCAAAACGACGTTGTTGAGACTCATAGCCGGATTTGAGAAATTGGATAGCGGAGAAATTGAACTGAAAAACATGTGCGTTTCTTCGACTGAAAAACACACTGCACCGGAAAATCGAAACATAGGTATGGTTTTTCAAGAATATTCATTATTCCCACATATGAATGTAGCTCAAAACATAACTTTTGGATTAAAAGGATACAGCAAATCTGAAAAACAAACTCGGTTAAAAGAAGTTTTGGAACTAATCCATTTAAATGGCTTTGAAAGCAGATATCCTAGCGAACTCTCTGGTGGGCAACAACAACGTATCGCTTTAGCTAGAACCCTAGCTCCTAAACCAAAAATCATTCTTCTCGATGAACCATTCAGTAATCTTGACGCTCTTACTCGAAAAGAAATGGTTGCTGATATGAATAAAATAATACTAGATAGCAAAACAGCATCCATCTTGGTAACTCATGATAGAGAAGAAGCATTCGCTATAGCAGACACTCTGGCAGTTATGGTTGATGGGAAAATAGTACAGATAGACAAACCTGTTAATATATATAATCGGCCGAATAGCGTAGCAGTTGCCAAACTAGTTGCGAATTGCTCATTTTTACAAGGTGAAGTAATAAATAATGCTGTAAACACAATTATAGGTACATTCCCCTTTTTAGCCGTCGAAGATACTCTGCCTAACCATCAAAAAGTTCAACTCCTAATCCATCCAGAAGATTTTTTAATGTCATATGATCCAAACGGCCCTTTCAAAGTGATTGGTCGCGAATATAGAGGTTCTCACACAATAAACGAACTCCAATCGGTCCAATTTGGATTTAACTTGTATTGCAGAGAATCTGTTCAATATCCATTTGAACTAGGAACTTTAGTAAACCTAGTAAAAACTGATGAAAAACCATTTGTTGCTTTCTCTATTTAAATCAACCTAGGTTTGACTCTAAAAATCAGTCATGTTAACCTCAAATTAAAGTAAATTCAGGCGGTTTATTTTATATGCCTAATCAATCTACAAAACAAAATAAGGCCGGAATGTCAGTCCGTCTCTCTATGGCTATGGAGAATTATCTTTTATCTATTTTCAGACTACAAGAAGAGGATAATACGGTTACTGTTACACAGCTTGCAGAGCACTTAAAAATCCTACCTGAGGCTGAAGGTTTGGGAACTTCATTACCATCAGTTGGTGCGATGGTTAAAAGAATGGAAAGAGAAGGATTCGTTAAAATCGATTCGAA
>CAYPYC010000166.1:0-3312 GCA_964414905.1 uncultured Dehalococcoidia bacterium | reverse complement strand
TTCAATAATCCTTACTTTTAGTATAAGCATGTCATCATCTGACACTTCTTTTTCTAACGGATAGAAAATACAAAAAGCTGAAACCAGAAAGATTAAGGAAATCAATGCATATCAAGTTTCCATAGAAACCTTTGGTTATGTTGTTATATTCAAGTAACCATTTAGGCGAATCAGATTTCCATCTTGATTTAATTGATGTTGAACAAATTCATTTACCTTTGAAAATATAAATGATATTTGGAATCAAAACGGGGGTTCGTTTCTTATATTTTTGATATTCGGTTAAGTGGCCCCATTTTGCATCTGATTTTGTTTCAAGCATTGGTATACCACTGATTTTTGTTAACAATATCGCAACAAATACAGGAGATATAAGGGTAAAATATTGCCAACCTGCTAAAACATTAATTGAAAGAAATGCTATTCCTACCCAAATCAATATTTCGCCTAAATAATTAGGATGTCTAGAATATTTCCACAGTCCTGTTTCAATAAATCGCTCACTTCGCATTTTCTTGAAATTCGTCTTTTGTTTATCAGATATGATTTCTATTGAAAATCCAAGTAGAAATATTAATGTTCCAACAATTTCTAATGTTCCGAAATCAGATTCTTTTTTTGAAGTTAACGCTGCAATACCAGCACTGAACGTCACAAATACCCACAAACCCTGCAGCGTCCATGTCATCAATAATTTGAGAAAATTTGTTTTTATGTTATCAAATCTTGTATCAGAACCTGATGACAAAATCCTTTTGAATAAGAAGGCTCCTAATCGTATTGCCCAAACTGCTACAGCAATTAATATTATCCAAGCCCGAATATCATTAGAATCTACAGTCGTTAAAAGTAAAACAACCATTGTTATATAAGTTAATGATCCGATTAAATCAAAATGTTTTTCTGTTTTATATATGTATGAGGGTATGAAAGCGAGCCACTGTATCATAAAAATCAGAACACCACACACAGCAAATAATGGTGTCTGGTATAAGTAAATAGAGTTTTGGCTACCAGCAAGTACTAAAAGCAATGCAGCTATAATGATTATTAAAATAATACCTATTGTTATTAGGTTAATGCGCAACAAATCAAATCCAATTGTTTATTAGATATTGTATTAATTATAAAATTTATTTACGTTGTATAATAGACCAAATAAAAAATATTTCACCTGAAAATAATTTTCGTTATTTATGTTGAAACATTGAAGAAATAATTTGGATAAAATCAATTACATTAAACATACTTTGACCTCGGTACATCTCCGAATCCTATCTATTTCAGAAGGATTAACCCATCAGCAATTGCTATGGAGACCAATACCAACTGCTAACAGTATTGCTTTCAATTTGTGGCATGTAAGTAGGGGAGAGGAATCGATTGCTAATGTTATAGATCAATCATCAAATGAAATATGGAATTCTGAAGGTTGGAGGGAAAAATTCGGACACACACAAAATAGTGACAGTGAAAAAGATATTGATTCAATTTTAAACCTGTCTATGCCTGATCTACCCATATTGACCGGATATCTTCAATCTACATTTGACAAAACAATGTCTATAGTAGAAAAACTGAACGATAACTCACTGGAATTTTATCCAGACCCAAACAAACCAGAATATACCATTTCAATATACCTAGCACATTTAGTAACTCATAAAAACAGTCACCATGGGCAAATAGACTATATCAGAGGTTTGCAATCGCCTAATTGGTCTGCTAGATCCGGTGTAGGGATGATACCCAAAAATCCAACGCATAAGAAAAGCACTTAATTTCTGTAATTAACGAATTGCAAAGGCTGGTCAATCTCCATATTTTTTATATGTTGGATTGTGGTTTGGAGATCATCTCTATTTTTACCTATGACTCTTAATTCTTCTCCTTGTATTTTCACCTGTACTTTCAATTTAATGTCTTTTATAGACTTAGTGATATTTTTACATATAACTTGATCAATACCTTGTTGAATTGAAGAGGTTTGCCTGATCGCATCGCCCGATGCCCTTTCTTCCTTTTGGGGAACTAAAGACCTAGGGTCTAATTTCCTTTTAACTAAATTTTCTTTAAACATTTCAGTCATTTGATCAAGTTTCATTTTATCATCTGCCAAGATTATTATATCTGTTTCATTTCGGTTGATAGAACAATTTGATCCTTTAAAATCAAACCTGTTAACGATCACTCGCATCAGCATATTTATCGCGTTGTCAACTTCATTCAAATCCACTTTAGATACTACGTCAAATGATGGCATTTTTCTTGTTCCTTTGATTGCTTATTAAACATTATATCTGTTTGCTATTTTTTATACTCAAAATGGATAATCCAAGGATAAATAAGTTGAAGCCTAATAATATCCCTATGGAGTCACCTATTCCTGCAATAGATTCTCCTTGAATCATTACTGCTTGCAATGATTCTATCGCATATCTCAAAGGCATGGCAAAAGATAAGATTTCGAAATATATTGGGAGATTATCTATTGGCACAATTAATCCTGCTAGAAATATTTGAGGGGCGAATATTACCGGTACAAATTGCATGATTTGAAATTCATTTTTAGCAAAGGTGGATAAAAATATTCCGAGATTAACAGATATTGAAGCAATCAAAAATATTATCAGCATGATATTAAATATGTTACCTTCATAATCTACCCGCAACACAAATATAGAATACATAACTATCAGTGATGCTTGAACCAATGCTAAAGGCAAAAACCCAAACAGATAACCCAAAAGAACATCTGTTTTTGTAACTGGAGTCGTAAATAACCTTTCCAGCGTGCCTGAAACACGTTCTCTATAAAAGCTGACTGCTGTTAGAAGAAAAGTAAAGAAAAATGCAAATGTGCATATCAACCCAGGAGCTATTCTGTTCAGCACATCTTTCGAATTTATGAAACTGAAACCAGCTAGACTCATGACTATTAAAGGAGCTACAACAATCAATCCAATAGTTCGTTTATCACCTATTATTTGCAGTAGTATTCTATTCGAAATAGCTATAAATCTTTTAAATTTCATTAGTGATTATATTATTGCAATAATATAAAAAAGCAGATTCTAAATCTTCAGCATTTTCAGCTTTTTGGCATAACTGTTTAGGCGTACCTGAAACAACGATACTTCCTTGGTACATAAACGATAATGAATAACAGTGTTTAGCATCGTCTAAAGTATGGCTTGAGATCAATATTGTTGTTCCATTACTTGCTAATTGACGAAATGTACACCAGAGTTCATTCCTTAATTTAGGGTCTAGTCCTACTGTTGGTTCATCTAAAACCAAAATTTCTGGAGA
>CAYPYC010000165.1:2255-3343 GCA_964414905.1 uncultured Dehalococcoidia bacterium | reverse complement strand
TCCCAATTTCCGCCAGTTGCATCGCAACTTATTAAACATAATAAGCCAAAGCTATTAACTTCATTAGTACGATTTTGATCAAGTTGATTTCTCGTGTCACCAATATGGTGTGACATCATCTCATACAAGCCGCTTGCATTTGAACTCGTGTTTTTTTGAAGGACAGTAGTTATAGAGGAATTTATTTTTTCTATATAGGAATCTATTAACATTTTATTTAGTTGGCTGAGTTAACTCTATTTTACATACTTTTTGTATATGTTTACTACGTATTACTCCTTCTCTCAAAATGCGGATATTATTATCTGTTACATCAACTATTGTAGATCCGATTCCGCCTTCTGTTTCACCAGCGTCTATTATCAAGTCAATATCAGTACCAATGCTTTCTATAACCGATTTTGCTGATATAGGATCAGATGCACCTGATTTGTTAGCGCTCGTTCCTGTAATCGGAGAGCCTAATCTACTTATTATTGCTTGGGTTATTTTGCTGTTTGGAACACGTATCGCAATAGTTTTTGTTGAACTAAATAACGTACTTGGAACCAAATCACTTTTCTCAACTACTAGGGTTAAAGGCCCCGGGGAGAAAGCTTCTAGTAATGCTAATGCATGCTGTGATAAATTTTTTGACCATTGTGATACATCTGTTTTACTGTGTGTCAAAATTGGGAGAGGTTTACTAGGATCTCGATTTTTTATAGCAAATACCCGATTTACCGCTTCTTGGTTAATTATAGATGCGGATAATGCATATAAAGTATCAGTTGGTATACTGACTACTCCCCCGCTACCTAAAATGGTAACGGCTTTATTTATAGCATATTCTACCTTAATAGGTTCATTTTTATGTGCAACAATCTTTTCCATTCTACTTGACCACAATATACTATAGTTGTAAGCTTGAGTCTCTACAAGTTTATGGGGGATATAACAATAATAAACTTCTATAAATTACAAAATATCTATAAAATTTAAATCATTTATTTTTTAGAGAGTATTATATTTTTTCTGTTTTGTCAAAATTATAATTAAATCAAAAATTATTAATTCTAAAATACACAAATTTAGTTATTTATAAATTT
>CAYPYC010000165.1:0-2245 GCA_964414905.1 uncultured Dehalococcoidia bacterium | reverse complement strand
TTCTATAAACTAGTGGTATTCATCTTCAGATTTTTAATGCATTTGAGACATCTAATAATTTGACTAATAACAGATATTTAGGACAAAAAGAATCCATACTTGTTATTGATTTTGGCTCTCAATATAGTCGGTTAATTGCTAGATTAATTAGAGAATCAAGAGTGTATTGTGAAATTATTTCGCATAAAGCAACTTGGGAATCTGTTAAAACATTAAACCCTAAAGGCATAATTATGTCTGGGGGACCTGCTAGCGTTTATGATAAAGATTCACCAAAGGCACAGCCATGGGTTTATGAATCTGGATTACCTATATTAGGCATATGCTATGGGATGCAACTCTTAATAAGCGAAATGGGTGGTGTGGTTCAAGCATCCGAAAAACAAGAATATGGACATGCAACTTTAGATGTAAATATGAGTAGCAAACTATTTTCAAATGTGTCAAGCACCTCTAATGTTTGGATGAGTCATGGAGATCAAGTTGTTGAAATTCCTGCCGATTTCGAAATATTGGCATCAACAGATAACACCAATGTTGCTGCTGTTGGTTCGTCTAAGCAAATGTATGGTATTCAATTTCACCCTGAGGTCAAACATACTTTAGAAGGACAAAAAATAATCAAGAATTTTATACATGAAATTTGTGGGTGCAGTAATTTATGGACGGCTAGTAATTTTATTTTGCATGCGATAGATGATATTAAAGCCAAAGTAGGTAGTGGTCAAGTAATATGTGCTTTGTCAGGAGGAGTAGATTCTGCTGTTGCTGCAACTCTTGTACACAGAGCTGTTGGTGACCAATTGACATGCATATTTGTAGATAATGGATTGATGCGTCGAGAAGAACCAGAACGACTGATAGCTACGTTTTCTAGAACGATGAAAGCAAATATAGTTGCGGTCGATGAAAGTGAAAGGTTTTTAAATCGATTGCGTGGAATTATTGATCCTGAAGAAAAACGTATCGGGGTCGGTGAAGAATTTATTAGGGTGTTTGAGAGGGAAGCTAGAAAATTAGGACAAGTACAATTTTTAGTTCAGGGTACCACCTATCCTGACGTTATTGAGAGCGAATCATCAGATGATAGTGTTTCTGCCAAAATAAAAACTCATCATAACGTAGGTGGTTTACCTAAAGATATGGATTTAGATTTACTCGAGCCTATAAGATTTTTGTTTAAAGATGAAGTAAGAGAGGTGGGCAGAGAGTTAGGAATGTCTGATGAAGTTGTTAACAGACAACCTTTTCCTGGTCCTGGCTTAGCTATTCGCATAATTGGGGAAGTAACTACACAAAAATTAGATATATTGCGACAAGCGGATTGGGTTGTAATGGATGAAATCAAATCTAATGGATTGTACTCTAAATTATGGCAAAGTTTTGCTGTATTGACCAATATACATTCCGTAGGTGTAAGTGGTGATTATAGAACTTACGGGTATGTTATTGGAATAAGAGCTGTTAATAGTGAGGAAGCTATGACTGCTGATTGGGCGAGGCTACCACAAGAGGTCTTGGAAACTATATCCACTCGAATTACTAATGAGGTGCCAGAAGTAAATAGAGTTGTTTATGACATAACTAGCAAACCACCAGGAACTATTGAATGGGAGTAATAAATTGGAAAATTTGCGTAAAGAAATATATGTAGGTGCAGTATCTAAATTAGCGGAAAGCGTATTTGATTTTCATGATAAATTTCAAGTCCCCGAGTTAGATGATATACATGATCCTAATAATAAAGAATTTGTATTAGAAACATTAAGACGTAGACTTTCATTCTTGATAGAAGAGGTAGGTGAACATTCGAGGGCCCTTAACAGAATTGAATTATCTAATGCCATAGAAGAGATTGTTGATGTAGCATATGTTGCTTTAGGAACGATTTTGGTGTTAGGAGAACAAGGTAATAATGCCTGTAATGAGGTGTCTGAAAAAAACAACTCTAAAAATGCAGGCGATTATGTTGTGAATTCAATCTCCGGGAAACTAGTGCGTAGGGACAAAAATTAATGAAGGTGCTGGTAATTGGAAATGGAGCAAGGGAACATGTTTTATGTAAAAGCTTAAATAGCAGTCATAAAGTTAGTGAAGTTTTTGTAGCCCCAGGTAATGGTGGTACTAGAGAATGTGCAGTTAATATACCGATTAATAGCGACGATGTTGCAGGTTTGCTTAGCTTTGTTCAATCCAATGATGTTGATGTGACTGTAGTTGGGCCAGAAATACCACTATCATTGGG
>CAYPYC010000164.1:0-3411 GCA_964414905.1 uncultured Dehalococcoidia bacterium | reverse complement strand
TACAAAAAACAACTAAAAGCCCAATCGATATGGAGCAATATAACCCGAATTACATAGGAGGAGACATAGCAGGGGGCATACAAGATTACCGCCAATTGTTCACCCGGCCTGATTGGTCTCTTACTCCATATGCTACCCCTACCAAAGGACTCTATTTGTGTTCTTCTTCGACCCCACCTGGAAGTGGGGTACATGGGATGTGCGGTCATCTGGCAGCTAAAATCGCCCTAAAAAGAGAATTGAACCATACGATTAAGGAACTTTGAATGCCTTACACAAACATTGATGATGCCTGCTCCCTGTATTACAAGAAGTGTGGCATAGGTAATCCTGCCATATTAATACACGGATCTTGCTTGAATTCGGAAATGTGGAACGACTCATTTGACGGACTAGCTCATCAAAATCAAGTAATAGCATACGATCAAAGAGGATATGGCAAATCAATACTACCATCCACAAAAATATATTCACATGAAAATGATTTAAATAAATTGTGTGAACATTTAAAACTGGAAAAGAAAGTAGATTTAATTGGATTATCTTCTGGAGCGCAAATAGCAGTCGATTTTTATCTGCAATTCCCCGACAAAGTAAATTCATTGGTATTAGTGTCTCCGGCATTATCAGGAATGCCTGATAATGATGAGACGAAAGAGATAGACGATAAGATATTAAGCACCATAAACTTGGGTGAATATACCCAAACCATTCAGCAAGTCTATCGCCATCCAGTATTTGCACCGGCCATAAATAACACCCGATGCAATTCTTTGCTAAGAGAAATAATCAAAAATCACGATTTTAAAACCGTCACCAATAACCCACCTGCCGCTCCACGATTAGCCGCGTATTCTAAATTAAAAGAAATAAAAGTACCAACCTTGGTAATATTAGGAGAAAATGACTTAAACTATTTCCATATGACATCCAATGTGCTCCAAACAGGAATAGAAAAGGCAGTGTTAAAAACCGTAAGTGATGCAGGACATATGGTAAACATGGAACAACCAGATGAATTTAACAAAATATTGTTGGATTTTTTAGCAAATCAAAAAAGCATTTAATTTTCAATCAATTCCAATGGATCCAATGAAAGTTCTTTGGTTATTTGCTCAAACCAATCAATCACTTCAGTATGCAATGGTATACCTTGTAATGCCCTTTTCTGAAACTCTTCATGCTCTATTAATCCAGGATAAAGAACACGGTCATTACCTGGAGAAGGCTTTGTTTCCATTAAATGACTTAGCATTTCATCGATATTTGTCATAAATTCACCCATATCTGTAAATGCTTCTATGTTATAAGCAGTAAAAAAACTCTTAGAACCTATCCAATCAGACTCATCTTTTATCATTCCTGATTTAGACCCAGAAAGTAAAGAGCCCAAGACTTCTACCATCAAGGCCAATCCGTATCCTTTATGTGAACCTGATTCTCTAGAGCCTCCTATAGGCAACTGATAATATTCATCTTTACCGCGAGCTTCGGTTTCTTGAGTAATAGGTGTACCATCCAATTCAGCGATCCACCCCGGCAATAAAGAAGCTTTTAATCTCCTGGCCAATTCTAATTTGTTTCCTGCTACTGCAGTAGTTGCAACATCAAACAAAATTGGAGCTTCATTTCGAGTAGGAGCTGCAAAAGCGAAAGGGTTAGTCCCGAATCTAGGTTCTGAAGCGAAAGTTGGAACGACTCCTGTACCCGCTGCTGTTGATGAAAACCCAATCATATTATTTTGAACAGCTATCATAGCGTAATGCCCAAGTGCTCCCATGTGACCACTATTAAACATAGTGACTGCACCAACTCCTGTTTTTCTCGCTTTGTCTACAGCTATTTCCATAGCTCTTCTACCAACAGTGATACCTAATGCTCTATCCGCATCAACCGTAGCTGCAGATGGAGTATCTGATATTATCGTAAGCTTACCTAATGGATTTAAAACTTCATCTTGATAAAACTCCACATAACGTCTAAGCATATTTGAAACACCATGTGATTCAACTCCTCTCAAATCAGCAGTCACCAAAACATCCGCTGACTCCATAGCGTCTGTCCTCGAAAGACCAACTTTTTCAAAAATGGAAGTTACAGTATGCCTTAATGCTTCCTCCTCAACATAAACTTGCTCATTTGCTGGAACCTTGAACCTCTCTAACATCCATATCTCCTTTACTAAACTTCTAATTAGCGACCCTTTTCTTCCTTTTCTTTGGAATACTGATTGGCTGCTTTATCTATTGATTTTTTTCGAGCTTCCATTAACGTAAACCTATTGTCTGCTGCCCATTGTTGGGAAGCTTTAAGGCTCGTTGTCGTACCCTGGAATTTAGGCATTACATACCTTGCTATCAATTCGTAACTACGCAAAACCTGTTCCCTATTTCCAAATTCAGTCGCTTGTATCATAAATCCGCCAAATCCACCACTTTGTTCGCCTAACCTTAGAATAGCCTCAACTAAATCATCAGGAGTACCGATGCACCACATACCAGAATCATTCATTTCCTCAACGATTTTTTCTCTTGGTCCTTGAACAGTCTCACCCAATTTATTTCTTCCAGCAGTAAAACCCATTGTGTTCTCAAAATAATCCCGCTGATATTTAGCTGCCCCTTCACGACTTTGCTCAATAGCTTCCTTTTTGGTTTCAGCTAAATGGACGGGCATTACTAAACGCCAATTGTCTCTAGATACCTGTTGGTTATTTTCAGATGCTACATCTTCGGCAATACTCCAAAATTCTTTGAGAGTTTTACTATAAGCGTCTTGTAAAACACTTATCGATAATACTCCGGCACCATATTTGCCAGCTAACCGCATACCAGTAGGAGATTGAGCTGCTGCAACGTAAATAGGGAAATGCGGTTTCGTATATGGTTTTAAATGGACTCTCGCATCATTCAAATTAAACCAATCAGACTTGTAAGTTATAGGATCATCTTCAATTAAAAGCCTTTTAATTATCCCTAATCCCTCATCTAATCGCTCTCTTTGGATGGTATGTTCAATACCAAGCATGTGCGCATCGGTCGTTAATGCTCCTGGACCAACACCAAGCATAACTCTTCCTCTAGTAATATGGTCGAGTTGAATCATCCTATTAGCCACCATTAATGGGTGGTGATATGGAATACTCAAAACGCCCGTACCGAACTTTAAATGTTTAGTACGTTCTGCTGCAGTAGCAATAAACAATTCAGGCGACGATATAGTTTCCCACCCAGCACTATGATGTTCGCCAATCCATGCTTCATCAAAAGTTAAATAATCCAACCATTGCAACAATTCCAAATCACGTTCAAGGGCTAAGGTTGGATTTTCCTCAACCCAATGAAACGGAGCTAAAAATATTCCAAAATTCATTCTTTCAGGCAGTGACATAATCTACACCTAATTTTTTAA
>CAYPYC010000163.1:0-3425 GCA_964414905.1 uncultured Dehalococcoidia bacterium | reverse complement strand
GAAATGGGTTTCTTAATTCTATATTTTAAAAGCTGAAAATGTATTTTAAAATCATGAGACATTAGTAACATTGCTGTTCTGCTACTGATGAAATGGTCTGGGATTTCTTTAATTTTATGTATTCCATCCACTTGTTCTTTAAAAGAATCACCTATACCTATCAATAACCCTGTCGTAAAAGCAATTTGCTCTTCACCAGCTAATGAAATTGTTTTTAATCTTACAGCAGGTCTTTTACTCGGAGCGTTTTCATGAGGTCCATTTTTACCATACAATTTCGCGCTGATAGATTCTAGCATTAATCCCATAGAAGCATTGTATGGTTTAAGAATCTTCAATTCTCTTCTAGACAAAGTACCAGGATTAGAATGTGGCAAAAGATTCGATTTTTCAAATACTAACCGATTCATTTCTACTAAATATTCAATGGTCGACCTATATCCATATTTTGACAACCACTGTTTCGCAACATCATATTTTTGTTCTGGTCGCTCTCCTCATGTAAAAAGCGCTTCGGTACATCCCATCTGTTCTCCAGTAATAGCCAAATCCAATACTTCTTCTGGCGACATATATGGAGATTCATGTTCTGGATCTTTTCTGAATGTACAATATCCACAAGTATCTCTGCAGAGTTTTGTCAATGGAATAAATACTTTGGGAGAATAGGTGATAACGTTGCCTTTTCCATAATCTCTGATTGCTGACGCAGTTTCCATAAGTTTTGGCAACGAGAGTTCATCTTCAAGCAATATATGTTTTATGTCGGATCTAGTGATATTTTGTTCTATAGATTTTTCAAATATTTTAGTGTGGTTCACGTTACAAAATCCAAACAAATACAACTCTGATTAATTCTAAGGTTATTTTATAACATTCGGATATATCTTATCTTGTAAATTGATTAACTTAATTCGATAATTGGCGCAAATTGCAATTAGGAGTTTTACATGAAAATATCCGACTTAACTCCACAAAACAGGAAATCGTTGTTTGGTTGGTATATGTATGACTGGGCAAATTCAGGTTTCGCAACAAGTATATCTGTAGCAATATTACCAGTCTATTTCGTAATACTATTTCAAGACGCACTTGGAAACAGTACTTCAATACTGTCACTTAATTTCACAGCTAGTTCAATGTGGAGTTTGGCAATCGGATTTTCAACTTTATTAGTAGCAATCACATCACCAGTTTTAGGTGTCATAGCAGATAGTAAAGCAATCAAAAAATCGTTACTCTTTATATATACTCTCGGTGGTGCTATATTTACTGTTTTGATTTTCTTTTCTGCTTATACATCTGCACCATGGGCATATGTCCTCGGTTTTTTCATAATAGCGAATATAGGGTTTGCTGGCGCGAATGTGTTTTATAATTCTCTTTTGAACACATTAACACCACCAGAATTATTAGATGAAGTGAGCAGCAGAGGATTCATGTTTGGTTACGTTGGGGGAGGCCTTCTTTTAGCTATCCATCTTGTAGTAATAATGCTATTTCAAGATACTGACCACGCAGACCTGATTACCAGATTGGCTATAGCATCTGTTGGACTATGGTGGTTTGGTTGGTCAATATGGACATTTATTTCAGTACCTGAGCCTAAGATAGCAAATATGAATAAAGATAGTACATCGCTTGGGATCACCATAAAAGAATCTTTTATCGGATTATCGAATACTCTTAAGGACATCAAACACTACAAAGTCGTTGGCATTTATTTGATAGCATATCTATTGTTTAATGACGGTATTCAAACAGTCTTGACTGTTGCTGGAGCATTCGCTGCCGACACTCTTAGGATATCAATGATTTTCGTTATGAGTACAATCCTACTAATTCAATTTGTAGCAGCACCGGGCGCAACATTTTTTGCTAAATTATCCAATAAAACAGGTACGAAACGAGCTTTATCAGTAACTTTGATTGGCTGGATTGCAGCGGTTTTGTTCGCAATTTCAATCGCTCC
Source organism: uncultured Dehalococcoidia bacterium (assembly GCA_964414905.1). Lineage (GTDB taxonomy): Bacteria > Chloroflexota > Dehalococcoidia > Lucifugimonadales > OSU-TB39 > OSU-TB39. The sequence goes on along the minus strand of CAYPYC010000163.1, from coordinate 1,453 downwards.
TTTACCTCCAGATACCACAGGAAGTTACGACTACGAAATAACTAAAACTGACAACAATAAGTATATTTTTAATACCTTTCCCTCTATATCCAAAAATGATGAAAACAAAGAATGGTTCAATAAATACGGAAGTGTAGACGAAGATACTACATTTAACAAAAGCGAAGTGAATAGATTATTATCGGATATAGATAGTGGAATTGGAAACGAAAAATCGCAATACAGTGCAAAAATAGTTAGTGGGTCTTTTGATGAGCAATCAGCTGTTGGAGAGTTTCACCCATCAGCATTGAACAACGGAATGATTGATTGGTGGCCAAAAGCGCTTAGAAGTGTTATTTGGGGTCCTCTCAACATAGATGCAGGTTACCAATTCCTACTACTAGGAGTGTTTGGAGGTTTTGTGATGGGAGGTAGTCAAGCTTTAGCCAGAAGTTTATTTGCTTTTATAATTCCTGATAGTAAAAGCGGGGAGTTTTTCGGATTTTTCGGATTCGTTGGTAGAGCGTCGGCATTTATCGGTCCATTTATATATGCATTAGTTGCAGGTATTTTTGATACCCGTATGGCAATATTGATATTATTGATGTTTATAGTCGCAGGAACGTTGACGTTAACCAAAGTAGATGTTGAGCTAGGAAGGAAAAATGCTATTGAGTCTGACAAAGATTAAATATTGTTACCCTTAGTTTGAAACCAATTATAGTTACATTGGGCCCTGGTTGGTGATTTTTTCAACCGAAGTATTTAACGCCTGTGCTATTCTCAGTGTTACAGAAAGAGAAATGTTCTGTCTTCCATTTTCTACCGCACTTATATATGTCCTATCAAGTTCACTTTTATCTGCTAATTCTTGTTGATTTATACCCATTGCATTTCTAATTTGCTTTATACGTTTACCTACTGTTAAAAGATATTCTTCAACTAACAAACTATGGTTGGTTTGTAAAAATGTTGACCTAACCCAATCTAACGCCTCAATGGGATTTGAAAATACATTAATCACATCCATTTCATTCAATATATTTTTCTGAAATTGGGTTAAAATACCACCAACAACAATTTCATTGTTTTGATTATTTAATCTAATCTGATTGATGGTATCGACCAAATTGTCAAAGTGATCTCCTATAACAATACTTAAACCAATAATAGAAGGATTTACTTCAGCCACCCAATCTGAAATGGTAGAGGGAGGATTATCCTGTCCAAGAAAATCACATTTCCATCCATCCCAAATAAGAAAGTCAGCAAACATTTTTCCACCCAAATAATGAGTTTCCCCTTTTACACACGCCAATACGGCTTTTAATCCATTCATGTTTTTATATTTTACTTTTTGATCTATCACTGACATAACGGATTTAGTTATTTCCGTACAAAGATGTTCTTCTGCTATCGAAATTTCTCCTTGAGACCATAATTCTCCTATTTCTACCAAAGAAGGAAATAT
>CAYPYC010000162.1:0-3437 GCA_964414905.1 uncultured Dehalococcoidia bacterium | reverse complement strand
ATATAGAGAAAATACATTTAATTGTGTTAGTCTTAAACGACCAAGTTTTATCAAGTGAAAGATATGAATCAAAAAGTAATTTCTCTGAAAGACAAGATAAATAAAGGGGACATCTGTGTTGGCGCAGTAACCTCCGTAGATTTAGGGAAAGATGAACTAAAGAAGATTTTGGAAACTGGAGAATATGATTATTTGTCAATAGATAGTCAGCATGCCCCTTTTAATGAAGAAAAAACAGTCGAGTTTTGCAAAATGGTGTCTGATTTGAATACTCATGTCCAATTCAGAATCAAACATACAAGGCACTCATATTTGATTGGCAATATGCTGGACTTAGGACCTCAGGGAATTGAGGTGCCTCAAGTTGAATTAATTGAAACTGCCGAAGAATCAGTCAAAAACTTTTATTATCCAAAAGTGGGCCTAAGAAGTTGGGGTGGGACTCATAGATATGGGTTGGGTGCCAATCCAGATAGACTTGAGTATGCAAAATGGTGGAACGAATATGGCGTGTTATGGCTTCAGATAGAATCCATATATGCTGTAGAAAAAGCAAGTTCTTTCGCTTTGCCAGGCGTGGATTGCTTATCTTTTGGGCCAGCAGACCTAACATTCAACCTTGAATCCAATCCTAATTATAAATTAAAAAATGTTGACGAATGTGTTCAAGAAGTCGTAAACAAGCTTGCCGGATCGAATACCAAGGTGTGTTTTAGAAACTATACTAAAGCAACTAGGCAAAAATATATTGATATGGGAGTAACGGTCTTTTTAGAAAGACCTTAATACAGGAGGAAATATGGCTATATTAGGAACAGAAGAGTTTAGATATGAAACTGACGGTAAAGATTGGGGAGAATTGCCTGATGGTTGGACATACAGAGAAGCTACTGCTGTGGCTGTTAATTCCAAAGACCAAGTTTATGTGTTTAACAGGGGGGGGCACCCTATAATAATTTTTGACAGTGACGGTAAGTTTTTGAATTCTTGGGGAGAAGGTCAATTTGGCAACCCTCACGGAATAGCAATAGGACCTGATGATTCCGTTTACTGTGCGGATGTATCAGACAATACCATAAAAAAATTCACTGCTGACGGTAAACTCTTAATGAAAATAGGGTCTGAAAGTAAGCCGATGAGTGGTGAGCCATTTTGCCGCCCTTGTCATGTTGCGATTGACAGCAGGAATGGAGATTTATATGTGGCAGACGGATACAGTAATGCAAATGTACACAAATATTCCGCTGATGGTGAATTCATTGAGTCTTGGGGAGATTCTGGGACTGATCCTGGAAGTTTTAATATAGTGCACAATATAGATATCGACAATGAAGGTTATGTTTATGTGGCTGATAGAGAAAACAGGCGGATACAGATATTCAGCGATCAAGGCAAATTTGAAACCCAATGGGTTAACTTGTCCAGAGCTGCAGCTGTTTGTGTTGATAAGCAAAAGGGGGGATTAGTTTATGTCGGTGAGTATTTCGCGGGCCAATCATCCAATGAAATAGGGAGACATCTTGGTCCAAGGGTTACGATATTTGATAAGTCAGGACAGGTTAAGGCAAGACTAAGTGAAGAGCCTGCAGGAACAGAAGCCGGAAGATTTTATGCGCCTCATGGTATGGCTATAGATTCCAACAAAAATATTTATGTGGCAGAAGTTTCAGTGAGTGAATACGCAGAAAGAGGAGTTGAGCCGCCGCCATATCTTAGGTCAATGCAAAAACTTACTAAAGTTACTGCTTAGAGTTGGCACATTTTACAAAATAACGCTAAAGTTTAAGGAGATTCCGAAGGGATAGGAAAGTAAGTGTATTATGCTACAATCTCATTTCTATAAACTATAGGCAAAAGAGATACAAATTAATGTTAGTTGGAGGCAATCGTGGCAACAGCAAAACAAAAACTAGACGAGACGACTCTAAAGAGCATGTTCAAAACCATGGTTTTGATTAGGAGATTTGAAGAGCAGTGTAAGCGGGAAGCAGACTCTGGGAAGCTGAGAGGCATGCATTCATCTGTAGGACAAGAAGCTGTTCCTACGGGCATTTGTGCACATTTGAAAGATGGGGACTATGTTTTAGGCACTCATCGCAGCCACCACCATTGCATAGCCAGAGGAGTGGACGTTAACGAAATGATGGCTGAACTGCTAGGCAGGTCTACTGGAACCAACAAAGGCAAAGGCGGCACTATGCATATTGCAGATATAACCAAGGGTATGCTCGGAGCTAACGGCGTTGTGGGGTCTAACATACCAGTTGCAACCGGGGCAGCATTGAGCGCCAAAATGAGAAACACCGATAATGTAAGTGTTGTTTTTTTTGGAGATGGCGCATCTAATCAGGGTTCTTTACATGAAGCAATGAATTTAGCAAGCATATGGAAGCTACCTGTTATTTTCGTTTGCGAAAACAACAGGTATGCGGAATCTACTCCATTTGAATATTCGGTAGCGGGCGGCTCTGTTGCAGATAGGGCGTCTGGGTATGATATGCCAGGAATAACCGTTGATGGTCAGTCTGCGGTGGAAATGTGGGAAGTTAGTGCAGAGGCAGTAGGTAGGGCTAGGGCAGGAAACGGCCCGACATTGATTGAAGCTATGACCTACAGATACGAAGGGCATTTCGGAGCGGACGATACGAGTCAATATAGATATTCGGAAGAAGAAGAATATTATCGCGACCGTGATTGTATTAAAAAATTAAGAGAACACCTTTTGGATCAAGAACTTGCTACTGAGAAAGAGCTGGTAGATATTGAGAAGACTGCTGAAAACGAAATAGAGTCAGCTTCTCAATTTGCAAATCAAAGCCCCTTTCCAGAAATAGGAGAGCTTTATTCAGATGTATATACTTCATATCCGCATCAAAAGCTTGTTGAAACTGGAATTGTTGATGAAGTATTGAACGACAAACGATAAAGAAAAATGATCATACTTTATTAATTTAACATTAAGAGAGGAAAATATGGTTCAGACACAAAATGAAACGAGATCAATAACTTTTGTTCAAGCAGTAAACGAAGGTTTGTCACAAGAGATGGAGAGAGATAACACTGTATTTGTGATGGGAGAAGATATAGCAGGTGGAGCCGGCAGGGACGACAAAGAGGACGCATGGGGAGGTCCTTTTCGGTTGACTAAAGGACTAATTAAAAAATTCGGTCCAGAAAGAATAAGAGACACCCCAATTTCTGAAGCTGGTTTTATGGGGGCAGGTGTTGGGGCTGCTGCTACGGGATTAAGGCCTGTGGTTGATTTGATGTTTGTTGGGTTTATTGGGGTGTGTGGTGACCAAATTTTCAATAACGCCGCCAAAATGCATTACATGTTTGGCGGGAAATTACCAATGCCATTAACAATCATGACAAGCATTGGTGCTGGCACGAATGCTGCAGCGCAGCATTCTGCAACTCTGTCTTCAACGTTTGCG
>CAYPYC010000161.1:0-3471 GCA_964414905.1 uncultured Dehalococcoidia bacterium | reverse complement strand
AATCCTTTCATGGAAAAAATTTTAATAGAAGCGTGTTTAGAATTATCTTTAAATGAACATATTGTAGGGATACAGGATTTAGGAGCAGCAGGATTAGCAACTGCCACTGTTGAGGCTGCAGAAAACGGAGGATGCGGCTTTCATATAGAATTAGATAAAGTACCATTAAGGGATAATGGGATGACCCCATACGAAATAATGCTGTCTGAATCTCAGGAAAGGATGATAATATCTGTAAACCCTAACCACGAAGATATAGTTATCAAAATATGTGAAAAATGGGGTATTTCTTTTGCCAAAATAGGACAAGCAACCAACGATGGAATAGCTAAAATTGCATACAATTCCAATACGGTAGCAACAATACCAACTAATTTATTAACCAACCCTCCAAATTATAAATTTAATCCTACTAAACCTTCCTATATACAGGATTTGGAAAATTCCGATTTTGATTCTATTAAACAATCTGCAAATCCTACAGACTCATTGAAAAAACTACTTTCGTCCCCGAATATAGCTAGTAAAAAAGATATTTACCAACAGTATGACCATCAAGTTCAAACCAATACGATACTCCCACCTGGCTATGATGCTTCTGTTTTACGAATAAAAGGGACTAAAACTAAATTGGCTTTAACTTGTGATGGAAATGGAAGATATTGCTATATTGACCCTAGGATTGGAGGAGCGATAGCTGTCGCAGAGGCTTGTAGGAATCTCTCTACTGTAGGTGCAAAACCTGTAGCAATAACTGATTGTTTGAATTTCGGGAACCCCGAAGAAAACGATGTTTATTATCAATTAGAAAAATGCATAGAAGGAATTGTAGACGCATGCAAAATATTTGATATACCGGTAATTAGTGGCAATGTCAGCCTTTACAACCAAACTAACGAAGGAAACATATATCCAACACCCATAATAGGTGCATTAGGTTTAATTGAAGACGATATTGCACCTGTATCTAGTGGTTTCAAATCGTCTGGAGACATCGTATATCTACTTGGAACCTCATCATTGAGTACAGATATTGGAACATTAAGTGGAAGCGAATGGGCTTACATTGACCAAGAATTAGTAGCAGGCAAAATCCATATCGACCTCCACTTGGAAAAGAAGGTGCAAAATATATGTCGAGAACTAAACAAGATGGGGATTATAGAATCAGCCCACGACTGTTCAGAAGGAGGAATAGCAGTTGCTATATCCGAATGTTGTATAAATGGATCTAAGGGAGTAACTGTTACATCTGAAATTAAAGGAAGATGGGATGTTGCTTTGTTTGGAGAGGAACAGTCTAGAATTTTAATTTCTGCAAATCCATCAAATGAACATGCTCTAATAAAGCTATGTAAAGAAAAATCAGTTCCTATTATGAAGATAGGTTATGTATCAGAAAAAACAATATCTATTGGAAGTCTTATTCAAACAGAAGTGGATGATATCAGGGGTTATTGGGAAGCAGGAATATCTCAATACAATTCCTGACCACCAGATTTGCTTGACACAGTAACACCTCGATGCTATTTTGAATTAGCAGTCGAACATTTAGACTGCTTATTATTACCATTTTATTGGAGATCAATTTGCCTACATATGTATATGATTGTCCCGAATGCGGACATCGATTTGAACTAAGACAAAGCTTTCAATCAGAAAATATAGCACCATGTCCATTATGCGAAACTAAATCTCAAAGGGTTATTTTATCAGTACCAGTAGTATTTAAAGGTAGCGGATTTTACGTAAATGATTATGGGAAAAAAGGCAGTACTTCTAAACCCGCTTCTGAACAAACCGAAGATAAAACATCATCTGATAAGGTTGCTAATAACAAGGATGATAAAACATCTGACACTAAAAATTCTAAATCAGATTCTAATTCAACTCCGAAATCCAAAGCTTCAACTGAAAAATCCACCCCTAAATCCAACACCAAGTAAATTCGATTGAAGATTGTTTTACAGCGGGTGTCTAAAGCATCAGTATCAATTTCTAACAAAATCTTTTCATCTATAGACCAGGGATTAGTTTTGTTAGTTGGAATTGCACAATCAGACGGACCAAAAGATATCGAATATTTGGTAAATAAGATTACAAACATGAGATTATTTCCCAATGATAATGGGAATTTTGAAATTTCAGTCAAAGATGCCAACTACGAAATATTAATCGTCAGCCAATTCACACTATATGGTGATACAAAAAAGGGCAGGAGACCCAGCTTCACAGAAGCTGCATCTCCAGAAAAAGCCAGTGATATTTTCAATCAATTGTCTACTGATTTTATAAAAACTGGAGTAGTTACTAAAACGGGAAAATTCCAGTCTCACATGATTGTTGAAATAGTAAATGACGGACCGGCAACAATAATCATTGATTCGAAAGATAAAATCAATAAACTTTAAATTATTTCCAAACTGTAATCTAAAGCTGATACGGAATGAGTTAATGCTCCTATTGATATAAAATCAACTCCTGTTTCAGCAACAGCCACCACGTTATCCAAATTTATTCCACCTGAAGCTTCAGTTAAGGCATTATCATCAATTATTACAACAGCCTCTTTCATTTGATTAGGCTCCATATTATCTAACATGATAATATCTGCACCAGCATCTAAAGCCATGACAACTTCGTCGATATTTGATACTTCAACTTCAACTTTCAAACCATTCGGTGAATACTGTAAGGTTTTACATATAATCGACTTAAAATCATCTCCATTTTTAGCTGCCATATTAATGTGATTATCTTTGATTAATATTCCATCGCTGAGGTTTTTCCGATGGTTTTTACCTCCACCTATTGTAACCGCGTATTTTTGCAAATGACGTAATCCAGGAATAGTTTTTCTAGTATCGAGAATTTGAGTTTTGTATGTAGCGACCGCATCTACATACGCTTTAGTTTCTGTAGCAATACCACTCAAATGTTGAAGGAAATTAATCGCAGTTCTTTCAGCTTTCAATATACTAGATATCGACCCAGATACCTGAGCTACTGATGCTTCATCTTTACCCACAAAAGAATCCCCTTCAGATAAACACCATTCGATTTCCACACTTGAGTCCACTCGATCAAAAACTCTACTAGCAACATAAGAACCACACAAAATCCCAGTAGATTTGGCTAAAATAGAAGCTTTTCCTACGATTCCATCGGGAAATAATATATCAGTAGTGGGATCTCCTAATAACAAGTCTTCATTTAAAGCATTCTCAACTGTTTGATCAATTTCATATTTTAGTTGATTATCCAAAACGGCCATTCGAGTCAGTAAATCCTAACTTAGTGAAAGCATTAAATCTAAAGCTTTCTTCGCATTTTTCTTCGTATTAGAAGCTACTTGTACAACATTAGTGGGATTTTTTTCTACCAAGCTTTCTAGCATCCATAATAAATAAGCAGGGTGAATTCTGTACATAGTAGCACAAGGACAAACCATAGAGTCCAAACAGAATATAT
>CAYPYC010000160.1:0-3476 GCA_964414905.1 uncultured Dehalococcoidia bacterium | reverse complement strand
TTTGTTTTTCTTACAACACAGATACTTAGATTCCAAGGAATTTGTTATAATCGTAATTCATCAGTAAAAGGATTCGTCTACAACATGCCAGTTCTCGCAATAATCTCAGATAGTAATGGTTCGGGTAAAACTGCTACAGCATCTGCTTTAAAATTAGAATTAGAAAAAACAGGGTCAGGATTAAATCTTATCAAATTATCTTCTCCCTCTGAAACTAGTGACGTAGAAGATAAAATTTATTCGAATCTTCAACCTAAATCCCAAAGTCCTACATCTATTGAAATTAATTCTGAAGAAATCAAACAAACGGATATTCAAAACCTCAAATCTATAGTGAAGGAAGCTGCTACTCAAAAAAATGCTCTGGCTATAGAGATAACGTCATCACTAAGTGACGACATAATACAAACAATAATCAATGAATTGGATGCAAAGGTACTGATTGTATCAACACATACTCCTGATATGCCTAATTTGTCATTGCGCAAATTAACTACCACCTATAGTGACAAGATTATAGGAGTCATCATCAATAAACAGTTGCGGTACCGAAAAACTGAATTAGAAGAAAATGTCTTACCACAGCTAACACAACATGGAGTGGATTGCCTAGGCATAATTCCGGAAGATAAATCCCTTATGGCAATAAGCCTACTAGACTTAGCAAAACATCTTGAGGCTAAATTAGTTACTGATAGCGAACCTGAAGATAAATTAATTGATTATTTCCTAGTAGGAGGAATGGGGCTAGATCCAGGTAAATCATACTTTGCCACCAGAAATCGGAAAGCTGCTGTTATAAGAGGAGATAGACCAGATTTACAAATGGCATCATTAGAAACAGATCCAGAATGTTTGCTCCTCACTAATGGAATTGAACCTATAGAATACGTGAAATATGAAGCTGAAGAAAAAGACATACCTGTTTATGTAGTTAAAAAATCTACTCAAGAAATAATGGATGCCTTAAATGACATACAAGCTACAGTTAATTTTAATCATACCCAAAAAATTGGGTTTTTTGCTGATTTATTCTCTAAATATGTCAATATTGAACCTATCAGCAAGATAATAAACTAATCTGTTATTTTCACGATTAAAAACATGCAGTAAATAGGTTTGTAAAGATATAGAAATGTTCATACTATATCTATATGAAGATTGAACAAGAATTTTTATCCTCTCTTAATACTAATCAACGTCAAGCCGTAGAACACACGCAAGGTCCAGTTTTAGTGGTAGCAGGTCCTGGAAGTGGTAAAACAAGAGTTATTACTTCTAGGATTGCAAATCTAATAATTAACAATAACGTTCATGCATACCAGATTGCTGCTTTGACATTTACAAATAAAGCAGCTAAAGAAATGAAACATCGTATTGAGGAAATAATACCAAATACAAACAACAATATGTTTGTAGGGACTTTTCATTCCTTTTGCGCACTAGTGCTTCGAAGAGATGGCGACAAAATTGGGTTAGATAGAAGATTCGTCATATATGATGATACTGACCAAATCGCATGCATCAAAATGATAATGGAAGAACTCGACATTGATTCGGAAAGATATCCACCAAGAGCTATCTTATCAACAATATCCAAATCAAAAAGTAAATTGTTGGACGTAGAAGGTTTTAAAGCATCGAAAACTAATTACTTCGAAGAAATAGTCGTCAGAATCTTCGAAAGATATCAAACTCAACTACTTAAAACCCCAGCTGTAGACTTCGATGATTTACTTCTATTAACCGTGAAATTGTTTAAATCAAGAAAAGACGTTAAAGAATCGTACCAAGAAAGATTCCAACAAGTTTTGGTCGATGAATTCCAAGATACTAATACATCTCAATATGAAATAGCTAAAATGTTAACAGAAACGCATCATAACATTTGTGTGGTTGGAGACCCTGACCAATCAATTTATTCATGGAGAAATGCAGATATCCGTAACATATTGAGTTTTCAATCCGATTTCCCTAATGCCAAAGTTATAGCATTGGAAGAAAACTACAGGTCTACACAAACTATATTAAATGCAGCGCAATCAATAATTACTCAAAATAAAAATCGCGTGGAAAAAGATTTATGGACTAATAACGACAAAGGCACTCGAGTTTCAAGTTATGAAGCTTACAACGATAAAGAAGAAGCTATGTTTGTAATAAGGCAAATAAGAAATATAATTGCCAATTATCCATTAACCCTTAGAGATTGTGCTGTTATGTACAGAGTTAATGCACAATCAAGATCTTTGGAAGAAATATGCCTACAAACAGAAACACCTTATCAGATTGTTGGAAGTTTGAAGTTTTACCAAAGACAAGAAATAAAAGACACCATAGCCTATTTAAGAGTAGCTATTAATACTTCAGATAATGTCAGCCTAATGCGAATAATAAACAATCCTCCAAGAGGTATTGGTACCAAAACCATTGACCATCTTTTGTGGATATCACAAAATCAAGAATTAAGTCTATATGAAACCCTTAGTCAAACCATTACCGGCAAAGAAACCAGTACCGGATTAAATCAAAGAGCAATTAAATCGCTAACAGCTTTCAAAAATTTGGTGGATCAAATAGTAGACGTCGTTCAAAACGCACCATTAATTGATTTTATAAAATTTGTCTTAAGTTGTTCAGGATATCAAAAACATATTGTAAATAAACCCGATAGAGGCCAAGAACGTTGGGAAAATATACAAGAATTCATCAATATAGCAAATGAGTTTCAGGATTTGAATCCAGAACAAGGAATTGAAGAATTTCTTGAATCCATATCCCTAATGACCGATACTGACAATTTATCTGAGCAAGAAGATAAATTAACCTTAATCACTCTTCATCAATCAAAGGGACTAGAATTTCCAGTTGTTTTCATGATTGGGATGGAAGAAGGCCTACTTCCACACTCACGTTCCATGGAAGATGAACAGGAAATGGAAGAAGAACGACGGCTTTGTTATGTGGGCATGACAAGAGCAAAGCAAATATTGTATTTAGTGCGGGCCTTTAAAAGAGGTTTTGGAGGCAATTTCGGACCTACAATTCCTTCTAGATTTATATCTGAAATTCCAGACCACTTAATACGTCATCCGTTTGAAAATTCGGATGTGCCAAATTTACCGGTATTTGATATTGAATCTAATTCACACACTAGAAATAAACCCAAAATTGACAGTATTAAAACCCAAGAATCTCTAACTAAATCTTTAGATTTCGATAAAGGAGATAAGATTACCCACGAGGCTTTTGGAGAAGGTATAGTTATGGAAATAAAACCTACTTCGAACGATGTGGAATTGACAATTGTATTTAAAGACGGTGCAGGAGTAAAACGATTTTTAGGCAGTATAGCTCCAATTAAAAAAAAATAACCATATATTGAAATGAAACACATCCATAATGCTAAAGGTATAAAATATATCCCTAAAAAATACATTATAGAAAAAGGTGCAATATTATCTTTCCATAAGGCA
>CAYPYC010000159.1:0-3497 GCA_964414905.1 uncultured Dehalococcoidia bacterium | reverse complement strand
TGCAGAACATGGTATACGCCTAATATCCTCAAATATAGGGAGTATTGGTGGTCTATTGGCATTGAAAAGAAAAGAGGCTCATATTGCTGGCTCTCATTTGCTAGATGAAAAAACTGGTTCATACAATATATCTCATATTAATAGTTTTTTACCTGGACAAAAAGTTTATTTAGTAAACCTAGCATACAGAACCCAAGGTCTGATAGTTAAAAAAGGAAATCCCAAAAACATCAAATCTGTAGCAGACATTGCGAACAACGATGTCGAATTTGTAAACAGACAACTTGGTTCAGGTACAAGAATATTATTGGACTATGAATTAAACTCAAAAGGAATAAATACAAAAGATATCCAAGGATATGAAAGACAAGAAATCACCCATTTAGGCGTATCCGCTACAGTAGAATCCGGCCTAGCAGACGTTGGCTTGGGACTTTTATCAGCAGCAAAAGCATTTGACTTGGAATTCATACCTATAACCCAAGAAAAATTTGATTTGATAATCCCTGAATATTATTACAATTCATCATTTATGGGACCATTGATAAAATTGATTAAGGGTGATGAATATAAGAACGATATAATAGCTTTGGGGGGATATGATACCAAAGAAACCGGGGAGGCAACCTATATCACCACATAAATCCAAAAATAGTGTGTCTGGTATTATACTAGCGGGTGGTCTAAGTACACGCTTAGGTAGAGATAAATCGATTGAACCAATCGAGCATCAAACTCTGCTATCTCGAATTCACGAAAAATTATTGAAGATCACAAGTGATATAACTGTTGTGGTTAACACAACAGAAAAAGCACAAAAAATCCCAATCAACAATGTAGAAACAGTCCTAGACCTCTATCCAAATTGCGGCTCACTAGGAGGTATGTTCACTGGACTTAGTCATGCAAAACAAGAATGGGGTCTTGTGGTAGCATGTGATATGCCTTTCATAAACATTCAATTAATTGAAAAAATGCTACAGTTACGCACCACCCATGATGCAGTGGTACCATATATAAATAATTTCCCTGAACCCACCCATGCACTATATTCTAAAAAATGTTTACCTCATATAGAAAAATATCTTAAAAAAAATCAATTAAAGATATCTAATTTCTTTAAAGACGTTAATATAAAAAAAATAACCACTGAGACAATAAAAGAATACGACCCTGATTTATTGAGCTTTTTCAATATAAACAACGAAAAAGAGTTAGATGCCGCTAAACAAATACTGATAACCAAACCTAATGCATAGCAAGCAAAAAAAATTAGTAGAAATCATTGTGGAGTTATTTGGACAGGCTCAACTTATAGCAAATCAAAAAGAAATAAAATTAGAAATACCAAGAATTGCCACTATTGACGCAATTGCAAAACCTTTGGCAAAAAAATATTCAGAATTGGTAGGACCAGTGATTAAACATAACTGTATTGAATTACAATCAAGCTACATTGCGAATTTAAACGGGATAACATTACTTTCAGAGAATTCTTTTGAACTTCATGACGGAGACCACATACTAATCTTCTCAAGTCAGGCTGGTGGATGATGGGTGGTTTCGGATATCACAATAAAGCTCTACACATAAATTTATCAAATGAACAAACGCAAGAAATCCATATTGATAATGAAGTCTTAGACCTTATTATAGGTGGCACAGGTTTAGCAACTTACCTGCTTTATAAATATTGTCCACCTAACGCCGAACCGCTTGAACCTTCTAACCCTTTAATTTTTGCATCAAGTCCATTGGTAGGTACTCGGTTAACAACCTCGAGTAAATTTGCTATTGCTACAAAATCGCCTTTAACCGGATTTATCGGAGATTCTCTTTCTTCAAGTTATATGGCTTTAGAATTAAAGAAAACTGGTTATGATGCAATAATAATTAGCGGAAAAAGAAAATCCCCTACACTGCTAACAATAGAAAATAGTTTAGTGAGATTTATGGATGCTAAACAATTACTAACCAAAACAACCTCTCAAACAGAACAACAAGTCAAAAATTTAGTTGGGAAAAAATTTTCGGTTTGCAGTATAGGTCCAGCCGGGGAAAATTTAGTTCGGTTCGCCAGTATCGCTAACGACGGAGGCAGGCAAGCGGGAAGAACTGGTGTTGGAGCCGTAATGGGTTCAAAGAACATTAAGGCGATAGCAATTCATGGAACCAATAAAACAAATATTTATGATGAATCTTCAATAAATAGAATCAGGGAAAATCTACATACCAAAAGTCTTGGTCACGCAACTGAAAAATATAGGACTTTGGGCACAATTTCTAACATGTCAGTATTCAACAGACTTAATGTTTTACCTAGTTACAATTTCCAACAGACTAAATTCGAAAATATTGAACCCATAACTGCAGAAAAAACAGCACTAACACATAAATTTGGTTCAGCTCATTGTGCGAACTGTACAATCGGCTGTGAAAAAATATTTACTTCCTCTTCTAAATCAGGATCTACGATTAAAAGTAGACTCGAGTATGAGACTGCATATGCTTTAGGACCTTTGATTGGAATTAGCGACCCAGACACACTTATAGAGTCATCCCATCTATGTGATCAATTAGGACTAGATACAATCAGTACAGGGGCAACTATAGCTTGGGCTATGGAGTCATATGAGAAAGGAGTATTAAAACAAACAGATACTGACGGTTTGGAATTATATTTCGGCAACGAAAAAATAGTGCCAAAACTAATCACCATGATAGCAGAACAAAAAGGAATAGGCAGGCTATTAAGTCAAGGCAGCAAAAAATCTTCTGAACAAATAGGTGAATCGAGTGATGCTTGGGCAATGCATGTAAAAGGATTAGAAATGCCTGGTTATGACCCTCGTAAATTAAAAACTATGGCACTCGGATTAGCAGTAAGTACTCGGGGTGCATGCCATAACCGTTCCTCAGCCTATGAATCAGATTTCTCCTTTATATCTAATACTCAAAACGACCAGCTAGATAAAGGCATCATAACAAAAAAAAGTGAAGATTATTCTGCAGTAATGGATTCTTTGATTTGGTGCAAATTCGTTCGTAAAGCCTTTGATGATTTCTATGAAGAATCATCTTACATATATTCATCTATAACAGGCAGGGAATGTTTGCCAAAACAGCTAGAAGAATCCGGAGAAAGGATAAACAATTTAAAAAAATTATTTAACATTAGAGAAGGATGGGATATTTCTGATGACACACTCCCATCAAGAATTTTCGATTCTTCAAATCTAAATGACAGTAATCAGGATGATAATTTAACTAGGGGAGAACTTAATACAATGATATCATCTTATTACATTGCTAGGGGATGGACTGAAAAAGGAACAATCCCAAAATCAAAAATACAATCACTGTCGCTTGATTATATACTAAAAAAGTATGTGACATGCATGTTCTTTGCATACCAAGGCATAATTTTCAAAAAAATTGCAAAAAAATTTTTTTTTACAATTTTTAAAATTTTTCATTTCTGATTGGATTTATACACC
>CAYPYC010000158.1:0-3533 GCA_964414905.1 uncultured Dehalococcoidia bacterium | reverse complement strand
TGTAAATATCTCTTTCGTAGGGCATCATATCCTCGATTTCGGTCAAACTCCACTTGTGATGTTGTATCATCGCAAAGTTACTCAAGTAATAATTCTCGAGCGAGTTATGACTCAGGCTTAACCGAAAAAAGAGTTAAGTCCCTGTATCGTTGTTTCTTTTTCTTCCCCACACGTTTTACAATTATACTTTACAGTATGTTTTAACGTTGGCATACTATCAAAGAAATTTCTAATTTTTTCCATTTGTAACGTATTTAAACTGTCGAAAAAATCATCTAATTCTTTTTCTGTGAAAGAATCTCTTTCATGTGTTTCTTCTTCTGTAAAAACCATTTGAACAGAATTTTTCATCACTATCATTCCAACTTCTATTTCTGATAAATCTCCCTTCATCATGCCCTTCACGGATTCAATATTCGGGTAACTCATCATTATTCCTATGTCATCTGACAACATAATTTTATTTGAATGATTTTCCGTTTTTTGTACTTTCACTTCTTCTAGGTTTACAGAAACTTCTGTTGTAAATTCACAAAGTTCACCTTTATTTTGAGGACATCCCCACGGCCTCAATCCAATCGTGACTTCTTCTCCTACTGATTTAGCTCGAAGTCGCAAGAAGATATATTCTATGTCAAAAGTAGGTAATCGGTTTACATCAAGATCTCCTTGAACACAATTTTCAATAATCTGTTTAACTGCATTAGTGATGGTTTTATCATCTTTTGACTCCATCGCAGTTAATAATATTTTTTCTTCTTTGACCAAAAAAGGTCGGTATTTTATAACACTCTCAGTCGATGGCAAAATTGCCTCATATACTGGAACGTTCATTTTAGGTAGTGCCATAATAAGTTCCTTTCATGACAGTTAATAATAATAATTCAAATGATGTAAAATTATCCTCTAACTCTTTCTCTTGTTAAATTCTGTCCTCTTAATCTTTCTCCTGTTGCTTTTATAGTCTGTAATTTAAGATCATCTGTTTCCCAAAAAGCATATTCCATTTCTATAGTCATTCTTAGAGCAGTATTTTGTGTCGAATGATTAAGTTCAATTGCTGCAACTGTTTTAGGATAACATTCATGGTATGTTTGTATATGTGTTGGTGTAACTCCATCTCTGTCTAATGTTTTTACTTTCATCGTTGATGTATAATTTTCATAATATTCTACATCCCATGCTTTTTGAATACTAACTATTTTATCGTTCCAACGATCAAATAATTTTTTTTCCAAATAATCCGCAGAGCATAAAAAAGCAATAGTTATTGGAGGATATGTTGGGCCATTGTAAGCAACTTCTCTATTAACTCCGTATTGTCTATCAAGCACAGATTGGACGGTTCTTCCAGCAAGAGCGACACTTTCACACATTATACTTAATGATTGTGTGTCCATTCCGTTTGCAACACCTGCTGGTAAAGTAGGAAATTCTACTTCAAATTTATTTGGAGATGCTAATCCTATTTTTGCAATTCTTGATGCAAATTTAGATATGGAATTGGCCATTATGCTCCTATTCTTTTTCTACTGTCTGCCCACACTTTGGACTTTGATGCTTTTTTAAATCGTTCTAATGGTAAAAATATTGCAATTTCATTTTCTTTTTCCTCTATCGGAATTACTTTTCTTACAATATGATCATATCGGTATCTTTTTACACATGGTTCGACTTGTGGAATTTTTGCAATTTTTTGCCACTTGATAATTCCTTGTCCTACCTTAGCCGTTACTCTATCCAAAAGGATTGCACGTAATCTAGGATTGAGATAATGAAAATTTAATCCTAAAAATGTATCTTTTTCATACCCTATCAACATCACCAATGGAAATGAATCATAATATGGTAATGTCATCAAATGTTTTGGTCTGTAATAATACGCAAACAAATCTCCTAAGTTTGCTCTCAATCTCAGAACTTTCGGATTAACTTTAGTTTCTGCTTCCCGATAAAATTTTGGTGCATTTGTCGATGACCATTGATTCCTCAATGTTCCTTGCAATCCTTTGATTTTCGTTTGAAACCATCGTGCAGACCGCTTAACTTCTTGTCCCATCGTTCCACCACGAATTGCATCTGATACTCTATCTAATAAACTTGCCATGATATTATTATTTATGAAGGTTGCAGTTGTTTTTCAGTCATGATTTGAAATCTCCATCCTTTTACTTCACACACTTTTTTCGCGGCTTCCCATTTTGCTTCATTGACTAACCAAGTCTTGACTGCATAAGCATATCTTCTTTTCTTTTTAGGAGTGAGATTTTCAACCAGAAGTTTTTTGGGGGGTTTGGTTTGAACTTGAGGTTTGACTTCTATGAGAGTCCATCCTTTTTCGGTTTGAATAAGGAAATCGGGAAAGTACCTATGTCTCTTTTTATCCATAGGAGAGATATAAGGAACGATAACTTCTTCACTACTCCATTTAAGAACTTTTTCACTTTTATCACACCATTTCATGAAATTAAGTTCCATCAAACTCCTATAAATAACATTAGTACTATCTCCGATGTATTTTTCGGAATTTTTAATTTTAAATTTACCTTTATAGCGTTTTCTCATGGCAAACCATTATGCATATCCCGAATCTATAGGAAATGATGTTAAACAAGGTCAGCACTATGTCTTGTTTTCATCTTATGAATCCAAAAGTGCAGTTGCGGCAAGTTCAATAGTAAAGTCTTCTATTGCATTATATATTCCTCCCAATTCTTTATCGACAACGATACAACAGAATTATCAAGAAATGGAAGGTGGAGCAACTAGAGCTGTTTTGGGCGCAGGAAACGATGGTGGTGGAATGATAGATGCAATCTCGAATATGTTTTCTGTTCAGGGGATAACGGACATTCAGGCTGTACTTCAAGGACAAACTGCAAAGGTCAAACAATTTGCAGATTTTCGAGCAGCTGCATCTGGTCTTGCAACAAATAATAAAGTAGCACTTACATACAGAGGCCCACAAGGATTCAGAGATCATTCTTTTACTTTTCAATTTTTTCCCAAATCAGCAACAGAAGCTGAAGAAGTAAGAAAAATAATTAAGGATTTTCAGAATGGTTCTACTCCAAGAAGAGTAGAAAGTGCTATCGGAGGCGAGGATAAATTGGTCACACCTTATTTTGCTTCTCCTAGACAATGGACAATTAAATATATTATGGCTAAAGGTGGAGGGGCGCCGGGGTCGAAAGGTGGTGGAGAAAATCCCTATTTGCCAAAAATACAACGATCTGTAATATCATCATTTATGATCAATCATGATCCCGATAGTGTTATTAGTTTTCATAGAGATGGATCTCCTGTTCATTCAACATTAACTTTGACCTTTAAAGAAATCGTTCATGTAACAAGTGAAGATGAGGTTTCTGAACAATTTCAGGCAGATGTAGATGAAGTTGGAACGACTCAAAGAAGTCGAATTGCTCTTTTCACTTCTTCTGGTTCAGATAATGAAACTACAACAGAGAATTAAATAAATGGCAAACTATTTTAGATCAATACCAAATGTCAATTATGATATAAACGGCAAC
>CAYPYC010000157.1:0-3541 GCA_964414905.1 uncultured Dehalococcoidia bacterium | reverse complement strand
AATCCTGCCAGACCCGGAGCTGCATACGGTTATGTTGATATGGGTGGATGGATTGGTGGACAGGCAGAATATGTTATGATTCCTTATGCTGATTTTAATCTCCTGAAATTCCCAAACAGAGAACAGGCATTGGAAAAGATTAAAGATTTGACTTTATTATCAGATATATTCCCTACGGGTTTTCACGGAGCATATACAGCGGGTGTAGGACCAGGTTCGATAGTATATATAGCTGGAGCCGGACCTGTCGGACTCGCATCAGCCGCATCAGCTCAATTACTTGGAGCAGCTTGTGTGATTGTTGGTGATTTAATTCCCGAAAGATTGGCACAGGCAAAAAGTTTTGGATGTGAAACCGTGGACTTAAGTAAAGATGCTTCTTTAGCTGACCAAATTGAAGCTATAGTTGGAATCCCAGAAGTGGATGCAGCAGTAGATTGCGTTGGGTTTGAAGCTAGAGGCCACGGCTCTGATTCTAGTGTTGAAAAACCTGCAACCGTACTTAACTCTATCATGGAAGTCACTCGAGCAGGAGGTTCTCTAGGTATCCCAGGACTTTATGTTACTGGCGACCCAGGGGGAGTTGACGATAACGCCAAAATTGGTATGCTAGGAATAAGAATCGGATTAGGATGGGCCAAGTCTCATAATTTCACAACAGGCCAATGTCCAGTTATGAAGTATCACAGAAATTTAATGCAAGCCATTTTGTACGACAAAATCCAAATTGCAAAAGCAACTAATGTTACAGTTATCGGGCTTGATGATGCTCCAAAAGGATATCAAGATTTTGATAAAGGAGCAGCAAAGAAGTTTGTCATAGACCCTCACGGGGTAATTTCAAATTAACTTTTATTTTTATAATTTTTTTGAATTAAAGAGGTGGATGCTATGAAAGTAAGTGGACAATCTCCGTTTGTATTTACGCATCGTGATGATTTGCGAACATTGCCGAAGAAAGCATACAGTTGCGAAGTAGACTTGCATGGAGGATTCGCGGTCAACGATGAATCCAGTGGAGGTATATATTACGGTATGCCTGGCTCTGGAATCATTAGAATCAGCGATGATCTAAAGGAACAGGAAATTATCGAATTACCGAACGGGTTAAATTCTGTAAATTTCCATGGCACCAAAATTTGTACTTTTGACAACAAACGCCGTTTGGTTTTACCAGCAAACAATGAAGAAAAAGTCATTGTGTTAAGCCTTGACGGGAAAGTAGATTTCGTTTTATCCAGACCCGAATTTGAAGAATATAAAGATCAAACGGCGGTTTATAAACCTACAGACACAGCTATTATAGGTAATGATGTTTATATAGCAGATGGCTATGGTTCAAATTATATTACTACAGCCGATTTAACAACTCAAAAATGGACCAGTATTTTTGCTGGCAAAACAGAAAATCCCGAAATGCCTGGTCTATTTGGTACTGCCCATGGCTTGAACCCATCATTAGACGGACAATATCTTTCTATCACGGACCGACCACATTCAAGATTAGAGCATTTTACCCTTGAAGGTGAATTTAAAGCATCATTTGGAATCCCTGCTGGTTCCAAACCTTGCGGAATAGATTTTATAGAATGGAAAGGACGTTCTTTGGCTTTAATAGGCAGTTTAGACGATCCAAATGAAAACAGGCCTGCCCCAATATATATTTTGGATGCAGAAACTTATGAAGTTTTGTCTACTATACGGCCTAAAGAAGATTTAAAAATTGAACTTGCAGATCATATACATAATACAGTTTGGTATAAATATAAAAATGAACTGTATTTAATATGCCAAGCCTGGAATCCTGGATATTATTTTGTATTGCAATTGGTAGCTTAATTCACATTCCTTTTGCAAGCCAACCACCATCTACATATATATGCTGACCGGTAATATAAGAGGAAGCTTCCGAAGCTAAAAGTAAAGTAATCCCCGCTAAATCATCCGGAACTCCCCAACGGCCTAACATCGTACGAGCTTCCAATTTAGAGCGTCTTTCACTATCTTCCCAACTCTTTAAAGTCATATCGGTTCTCATATATCCAGGGCCGACGGTATTAACTCGTATGTTAGAAGAAGCTAGATCATTGGCTAAAGCATTAGTTAATTGCCTCAATCCGCCTTTAGACGCTGCATAAGCAGGATTGTCCGAAAATCCCCGCTCTGCATTTATACTGGTTATATTTATAATTGACCCTCCTCCAGCTTGTGCCATCAAAGGAGAAAACACACGGCACAAAGCGAAAGGTGCGTAAAGATCAACACTTAATGTTTGCCACCAAACCTCATCAGGGTATTCTGCTAATGGAGCTGACTGAGTTACTCCCGCATTATTAACAAGTACATCTATCCTGCCAAAATCATTATTTACATATTCAAACAATTTATTAATTTCATCTCTCTTTCCAACATCGCATTGATATCCAAAAGCCAATAAACCACCGTTTTTAAATTCATCTACTGTTTTTTCCAATCTATTTTTATCTCTTCCCACAACCACAACCTTAGAACCGGCTTTAAGCAAAGCATGTGCTATACCTTTACCAAGTCCTCTACTACCACCCGTAACAACACTTACTTTTCCATCCAATGAAAATATTTTGTTTAAATAACTCAAATTTATACCTCAGATAAATATTGGTTTGAATTATTGCATGGTTTTAATTCCCAAACAACAAAAGAACAGTAACTACTAAAATCAGTATGGACATTATAACGATAACCGGCAAACTCCATTCAATTAAATCATCTTTCATGGTATTCCAACCTCCTCTCCTACGAAGATCAAAAGAATACCAGACCAACCATAGAGTACAACCTGATATAAGAAAAATAAGTGTGAACCAAAAATTTGAATCCATATATAACCTTAGTTAAACGTGTCGTGGCAAATATGTTTTTGGGAATTTAGCTACAACTGAATACAATATATCAACCATATTTGCCAATCTTACTCTAGCCACCTGAGAACATAATTGATAAGCCATCAATTTTTCTATTCCATACTCAGATTCCAACCACATAACTAATTCATAGAATGCAATTCTAGCAGCATCCTCCATCGGTTTAGCACTTCCAACAGTCATAATATAGTCTGATGATTCTATCCTAGGAGAATTAATATTATTATGTTTAATAACATCTACTTTTATCACTCCTTCAGTTGGAATTTCAGTAGCTACACCACATACTTCCGCATCACCTTGTGCTGCATGTCCATCACCAATAAAAAGTCCTGCTCCAGGAATTCGTACAGGCAAAAATATCTTATTCCCAGGGCATACATCTGCTGCATCCATATTTCCTCCGTGGAAACCAGGGGAAAGCGAAGAAATTGCTTCAAGTTCAGGTGCAGTTCCAATAGTCCCATAAAACGGTTCGTATGGAATAGCTGGTATATCTAGTTCTTCGGAAAATATAACTTCCCCATTATTTATTGGATGAATCATGACTCTAGCAGGTAAAGGAGGGTTAAGTGTTCTGGTAAAAACAGTCGAACATAAACCTCCAAATTCAGGTATTAATGCACTTACTCCATAAT
>CAYPYC010000156.1:0-3570 GCA_964414905.1 uncultured Dehalococcoidia bacterium | reverse complement strand
GGGCATTCAATTTCTCGATGTTAGATCATGCTTTAAGAAACATGAATGTAGAAGACGTAGTAATGACAGGGGTATTAACCGATATGTGTGTTTTAGGTACAGCGAGAGTAGCTTCTGAGATAGGATATAATTCGATGATTTGCGAGGATGCTTGTGCTACTTTAACCCAAAGGGCTCATATTGATGCGCTTATGGTCCATGCTAGGTGTTTTGGCCGCGTGGAAACTGCTGACGATATAGTGACAGAACTAAGTGGTTAAGGTTAATACTTTAAGGAATGGCTTTACCTGATTTAATACCGGTATACACTTCGTTATCTATAGAAATTTTGCCGTTAACTATTACATATGGTATTCCAGACGGATATTGTTTAGGGTCATCGTAGGTGGATGTATCTATAACTTTATTGGCATCAAATATAGTTATGTCAGCAAAGTATCCTTTATGTATTTTCCCTCTATTAGTCAACCCGAATCTTAAAGCTGGTCTTTCAGTCATTCTATGGACCAAAGCTTCGAGCGACATCGTATGATATGTTCTATGTAACCTTCCTAATATTCTAGGGAATGCCCCATATGTCCTTGGGTGGGGCATACTTCCAGCAGGAGTTATATCACTGCATACCATATAATCGTCCCGTGCTAGAAGTTCCATGCAGTCTTTACTTACTTGGCGCCACGAAGATAAGTTTACTGGGGGTGGCATAACATATCCGAGTTCCAAATGTTCTGATAGGAGGAGGTCGCATAATGCTTCTCCTATAGAAATATTTTTTGACCTTGCTAAATCAGGTAATGTTTCACCTTCTAATTCTGGATGGTTTGGTGAATAAGAAAAAATCATTTCTTCGACGCTTCTTGAGTAATTTATGCTTTGTTCAAGTTCATCGGCGATTTTCTTTTTTTCTAATGGATTTCTTAATCTTTCCAATAATTTATTTGGTCCTCCATCTTGAGCCCAGCTAGGTATATAACTCACAGGTATTGTACTTCCAGAAGGATAGGGGTAAATGTCTAAACTTACGTCGCTGCCATTTCTTTTTGAACTATCTATTAAGCTCATAAGGGACTTGATGTCGCCTGCTGTGGTTGGATCAGTTCTATAATGCGCAATATGCAGTTTGACACCAGATTGCTCAGTAATCTCTAAAGCTTCAGCAATACCTCCACCTTTGAACGCACGTTCAGGGTTGGCTCTTCTTGGCTCTGACATATATACGCCATTTAAATCTTTTACCAACTTACAAATTTCTATAAGTTCTTCAGTACTAGTCCATGGGCCTGGATAATAACTTGAACCAGTAGAGAACCCAACGGCTCCTTCATCGAATCCCTTTTCGACAAGTTTTTTATATTCACTCATTTTATTGGAATCTAAAGGCGTATCTTTGAACCCAGCTATTTCTAGCCTTACTGTACCGTTAGGTATTAAGTAAGCTGTGTTAATACTAACTTTATTGTGATAATGCTTCTTGAACGAACTAACAGAACTCATATCTAAATCTGCAGGTGGATAGCCAAGCAAACCACTTAGCCAATGTCTGTAAGTTAAATAATTATTGTGAGATAAAGGTGCATAAGACATACCATCTATCCCCAAAAGTTCTGTTGTGATGCCTTGTCTTAATCCATATTGATGTTCTGGATTGATTAGAAGGTCTCCTTCCGAATGAGTGTGTGTATCTATAAATCCAGGTGCTACCATTAAATTAGTCGCATCTATTATTCGCTTAGATTCAACATTTTTAAGCCCATCAATTGTTTCTATATGTTCACCCTTTATTCCAATATCTGATTGGAATTTCGGTTTACCAGTACCATCAATGATTGTTCCGTTTACTATTATAATGTCAAACATTAGTTGTATTAATTGGTGATAATATTTTTGAGGTTTTGAAAAGAATAGTTAAAGGGAATCTAAGATATATTCGGATTGGGTAATAAGCAGTTAACAGGAATATCATCAAGATGCTTATAGGTAGTGTCAGACAACCTACAATTTTCATTTTATTAAACCTCTACAGATGGACAATAAATCACAATTTATTGCATCTAAATTAAAATGTGTCGTAATTTTAGCATAATATCATTAACTAAAATATTGGTATATTATGGGGATAGTAATAATAGAGTATATATTTGATTGGATTATAATCGAGGAAACACCGTGGGTAATACATATGAGATGGCAACACTAGGTGGAGGTTGTTTTTGGTGCTTAGAAGCAGTATATCTTGAAGTAAACGGTATTACAGAAATTGTATCGGGATATACTGGAGGTAGTATTCCTGAACCAAGTTACGAAGATATTTGTACGGGTAATACAGGACATGCTGAAGTGGTGCAGTTAAAATTTGATTTAAATGAAATAGGATTTCAAGATATTTTAAATATATTTTTTTCTATACACGATCCTACCACTCTAAATCGGCAGGGGAATGATGTTGGTACTCAATATAGGTCTGTAATTTTTTACCACAGTGAGAACCAAATGGAAGTATCTTTGAATACCATAAAAAAATTAACTGAAATTGAATTATGGGCAGAACCTATAGTGACAGATATTGAAAAGTTAGGAACATTCTATCGCGCCGAAGATTATCATCAAAATTATTATCAGTTGAATCCTAACAATCCTTATTGCCAGTTTGTGATTACTCCTAAATTGGCAAAATTTAGGAAACAAATAAGAGACAAATGACTCATTTGAGAATAAGAAAATCTAATACTAAAGATGGGTATTTGATGCCTGGATTAAGTTATGGCGCGAGTCAGGTGGTTGTTGCTCATGACCAAGTTTTTGTTTTAGGCCAAACAGGATTGACACTTGATAATAAAGGTTTTGTGGGTGAGGGAAATCCATCTAAACAAGCAGAAACAGCTATGCAAAATGTCAAGATGTTGCTTGAAGAGTCAGGTGCCAGCATGCATGACATCTGTAAAATAATTCCATATACAACCGAACGTTCATACAGAGATGAAGTTTATCCTGTTATTGCAAAGTACTTAGAAGGTGTAAATCCTGTTTCTACGGGAATAGTAGTTAAATCTTTAGCTAAACCATACTTGGATTTTGAAATAGATGTATGGGCTGTGGTACCCGAAAAACCTGGTGGTAAACATACAAGATTGTCGTTAGCTAATGCTAAGAATGGTTATTTAATGCCCAACTTGAAATTCCAAAATTCTAGAGTAATAAAAGCAAACGACCAAATCTTTTTACAAGGACAAACTGGATTAAGTTTAAACGGTACAGAATTTATTGGGTTAGGTAATCCAGCATTGCAGACAGAAAAGGCGATGGAAAATATAGTGGAGTTATTAGGCGAAGTTGATTCGACTTTACAAGATATATGTAAAATAACAGTTTATATAACCGATATAGCCTATAGGTCTCAAGTCTATCCGGTTATAGCAAAATATCTTCGAGATGTTTCGCCAGTTTCTACCGGAGTTGTGGTTAAGGGATTGGCTAGAGAAGAACTAGATGTGGAAATAGACGTTTTTGCATGTTCGACATCTGGAAAAAACCATCAACGATATTTTAAATCTAAACCAAATTATGTGTCTG
>CAYPYC010000155.1:0-3570 GCA_964414905.1 uncultured Dehalococcoidia bacterium | reverse complement strand
TATGCTATGAGTTTAGACGGTAAAATAGCTTCGAAAAACATGGATTCTAAATGGATTTCTAGTGAAAATTCTAGGTCATATGTGCAAAAAATGAGGAATTCAATGGATGCAATAATGGTAGGTAGCAACACTGTAAGGCAAGATAATCCAAATTTAACTGTTAGGGATGAGGCTGGTGAACCAATTGAAGATCAACCATTGAGGGTAATAATTGGTGGGGATAGAATTATTGATTCCAGGTCCAATGTTTTAAAACAACCAGGTGATGTATTGATAGCGGTTGCTAGAGCAGAAATGGTAGACAGTTTGCAAAAATCAGGCTTTAAAGTAGAATGCATGCCAGATTCAAATGGTAAAGTCGATTTGGTTTCTTTTATGAATTTATTAGCGTCGAAGTATGAGATTACCAATATTCTTGTAGAAGGTGGAGGTAAACTAATAGGAGCACTTTTTGATTTAAGTCTTGTCGATAAGATTGCTGTTTTCGTTTCCCCTCTGATTATTGGGGGAGAACAAGCTATAACCGGAGTAGGGGGGCAAGGCGTCGAATTGATAAAAGATGCTTTTCGTTTAAATGATGTTCAAATGACTAAATTAGATTCAGATATTCTTATAACTGGGAGTATTAAGTAAATATGTTCACTGGAATAGTTCAAGAATTGGGGAAGGTGAATAACTTTCAAAATGGCAGGATGTCAATTATAGGAACTGAGATTCAAGGAGATATAAGGATTGGGGATAGTATAAGTGTAAATGGTGTTTGCTTAACTGCTGTTAATGTTGATAACAATTGTTTCGAAGTTGATGTGATAACTGAAACCATGTCTAGGACCAACTTAGGAGAAGTAGGAATTGAAGATTCAGTTAATCTAGAGCTTGCCCTACAACCGACAGACAGGATGGGAGGACATATCGTTCAAGGTCATGTTGACTGTACAGGTTTGATTTCATCCTTAAAAATTCAAGATAAATCTCACGTCATTGCAATAGAAGTTAAAGACAAATTTATGAAGTATATTGTAGAAAAAGGGTTTATAACGATTGATGGAATAAGCTTGACCGTGTCTAAAGTCTATGGGAATTTGTTTGAAGTTTCAATCATACCTCATACTTTCAGTGTTACAAATTTATCCTTGCGAAAGGTTGGGGATTATGTAAATCTAGAGGTGGATATAACTGCCAAGTATATTGAAAGCATCATTAGAGATCGAATTAACGTGTCAGATGAGTAAAGGTAGGTGACAATAGGGATGGGAAATAAAAACGTTGAAAAAATAATAAAAAACATTCGTGATGGAAAGATGGTGATAATAGTTGATGATGAAGATAGAGAAAACGAAGGTGATCTTGTAGTAGCTGCTGAAAAGATAACTCCTGAAATTGTAAATTTTATGGTCACTCATGCCAAGGGTCTTGTTTGTATTCCAATGTTGTCTGAAAGACTTAAGGAATTGCAATTACCCGCAATGGTTCAAGATAATACTGCTCCACTTAGTACAGCATTCACAATATCAGTGGATGCTGTAAAAGACGTAAGTACGGGTATTTCTGCCCAAGATAGAAGCAATACGGTAAAGGCACTCATTGATGAAAAAACGAACCCACAAGATTTAGATAGGCCAGGGCATTTGTTTCCATTACGGTATAGAGACGGAGGTGTTTTGGTAAGAGCGGGGCATACCGAGGCGGCAGTAGATTTGGCGCAAATTGCAGGATTATATCCGGCTGGAGTAATCTGCGAAATACTATCTTCAGATGGTTCTTCTGCGAAAATGGATGAATTAGAAAATTTCTCAAACCAACATAATATTGATATTGTTTCTATAGCTGAAATCATAGCATATCGAAGATCTCATGAACGTATGGTTGAAAGAGTTGCAGAAGCACGGTTGCCAACGAGACACGGAGAATTTACAGCAGTTTCGTATAAGAGCATGGTTGATAAAGATGAACATGTTGCATTAATAATGGGAGAAATAAATAAGAAAGATCCTACTTTAGTGAGAGTTCATAGTGAATGTTTGACTGGGGATGTTTTTGACAGTACAAGGTGTGATTGTGGCGAACAAGCTTCAGCCTCTTTAAGAATGATTTCTGAAGAAGGAAGAGGAGTATTTTTGTATATGAGACAAGAAGGAAGAGGAATCGGTATACACAATAAAATTAAAGCATATAATTTACAGGACCATGGGTTTGACACGGTAGATGCTAATATTCATTTGGGTTTTGCTCCAGATGTTAGGTATTATGGGATAGGAGCGCAAATCTTAATGGATTTAGGGGTTGGGAATATGAAGATTTTGACAAATAATCCAAGGAAAATAGCGGGATTAGATGGATATGGATCTCTTATTGTTACTGAAAGAGTTCCAATAGTTGTAAAGCCGAATCCGGAAAATGCTAAATATTTGAATACAAAAAGGGAAAAGATGGGGCATCTTTTTGAAGATAATTAGGAATTGGTATTTTAGGGAGGTTCGTCACGAAGGAAATCACAGCAACGGAAAATGGAGCCGGATTATCTATAGGAATTGTTGTAGCGCAATTTAATAAGGAGATAACCGAAAGGTTGCTTGATGGAGCTATTGCTTCATTAGGTTCTACTGGTGTTAATCAAGACAATATAACGGTTGTGTGGGTTCCAGGTACATTTGAAATACCTAGTGCAACGAATTTAATGGCGAAATCAAAAAGATTCGATGCTTTGATTTGTTTAGGTGCAGTTATAAAAGGAGATACCGATCACGACAAATATATTTCTTATTCTGCATCTGGAGGTATAGCTCAAATTGCGATTGAGAATAATTTGCCTATTATATTTGGTATATTAACCACCGATAATATCAATCAGGCGTATGATAGGTGTGGGGGCAGAGATTCAAAACATATAGCTACTGCTAGAGAGACAGAAAAACCTCTAGATGATTCAGATGAAAAGATTTCGGTTGTAGGAAATGTAGGATTTAACACAGGTTTAGATGCTGTTCGTATGGCTAATCTTTTTAATTTGATTGCTAATCTATAAACACCTAAATTTATTAGCAAAGTGGGAATATGCAAAATCTAATTTCTAGCATGTTGAATGGTGACCGTAGATCTCTTTCCAAATTGGTTAGTGCAATTGAGCATGGAAAGTTGGATTTAGATTTATTAGTTAATAATATTCAAGATAAAACATGTGCTTCGTATATTATTGGTATTACAGGTCCTCCTGGGTCGGGTAAAAGTACTGTTGTAGGTAATTTGATAAATAAATTATCTAAAGAAAATTTAAAGGTAGCTTTTTTAGCTGTTGATCCCACAAGTCCGTTTGATGGAGGGGCTTTATTAGGCGATAGGATTAGGGTAGCTGATTTAAATCTGAATGAAAATGTTTTCATTAGAAGCATGGGCACTAGAGGTTCAGTGGGTGGATTGAATACTGTAGTTGGTATCACAGTAGAGCTTTTCGCAGCATTTGGGTTTGATATCGTAATTGTAGAATCTGTAGGTGTAGGTCAGGTAGATATCGATATAATGAATATCTCTGATACTGTGATAGTAACAACTGTTCCCGAAGCTGGGGATGAA
>CAYPYC010000154.1:0-3599 GCA_964414905.1 uncultured Dehalococcoidia bacterium | reverse complement strand
AGCCATGACAATGGATCTACTTGGGATGTACAAAACGCTGTAATATTGCGAAACGATGGTGGATACCCAACACAATCATTCAAAGTAGATGACACAGACTTCGAAAACCTTAAAATATCTGGACCAGAATTCCGAAAGAAATTGAGTTCGGGGATAGTAAGTAAAGCCCATATGCCAGAAACCGCAAGACCAGATTTAGGCTACGCACTTTCTACTCAGCTGTCCGACGATTCAATATTTTCGTGTTATTACATAACTACTTCAGATCGAATCACTCATATCGCATGTACGTTATGGGAAATATCTTAGTTTTAAATTAAAATAAAAACCCTCATATGCCCAAATATTTAGAATGGAACAAATGAATTTACAGGAGATTTATAATTGGAAGGCCCCAGAGCTTGTAAACCAGAAGAACTAAACGATGTAGTTGGATTCATTAACAGCATTTTTAGACCTGATAGTGACCAGAGCATAGATACTGATTACCCTTTGATATTTAATTTAAACAAATTAGATTACATGCGAATCATAAAAATAGACGGTCAAGTAGTTGCTCATGTACCCGTTGCTCCTAGAAATATAATTACCCCTACCGACAAATTCACTATGGGGATCATAAGCCCTACTGGTACACACTCAGACCATAGACATAAAGGATACGGAACATTGTGTTTAAATGATTGCGTGTCAATTATGGAAAACAATCATTGGCCTATTTCTGTACTTTGGACACAAGAACAAACTTTTCCTTTCTATCAAAACTCAGGATGGGAAGGAATAAAAACACAAGGCAATTTTATATCTCTTAAACTTTCGGATCATAAAAAGTTTAGAGATTTCGGATTTGAGATTTCTAAACTAGATAAAGATGACCAAAAAAAATTGAAGGAAATTATTTCTATCCACAAAAAATATCCATACACAATAGAACGCTCCGCAGACACTTATAAAACATTATTTAATCTACATAAGATAGACACATGGATTGCTTCATCTGATGGTAAAATAGCGGGTTACATGGTTTATGGTAACGGATCAAACAAATCTGGAATAATAGAAACCGAGGGCAGTATTAAAGCCGTTGAAACTATATTGCATAATTACTTTGCCCATAATCCACAAAAATCCACACAGGTACTTTTACCTTTGTTTCAATCAAAAATTGAGGATATATTGAAATCAAGATTGCCTACTTTTGAACCCCAGCCAATAGAGCTAGCTGATAGTGGCGGCTTCATGATGATAAGAATAAATAGTCTCATCGATTTTATCAACGGAATAACAAAATACTTAGATAAAAAGGCTGCTGACATAGAAGGATCATTTAGTTTGAAATGTAAAGACACACAAGAAATTGTCACTGTGACATTAACTAATGGGAAAAGCCATATCTCTGGAGAAAGTAGCAAAAACGTTTTAGAACTAACCAGAAGGCAGCTTACTCAATTATTTTTCGGATCGCATCCTAACATTAAAACACCGAAGTTTGATCCTTATACTAAAATATTATCAAACCTATTTCCGTACTATTTCCATATATGGGAATTAGACCACTCTTAGAAGCTACATCAAAACCAAACTTAAATTAAGGGAGCTCAAATGATTATCATAGATGGCGACTATCCCATGGCAATTGGCTCAATTGCTGCTGGCAGAGATTTAAAAAAACCGATTGACGACGTTAGAATACAACCTCCACTTGAAACCCGTGCCTTTGAATGGAATAACAAAGAAACAATGGCGACTATACCCGAAATGCGTCAGGGGAAAATTGCTGCAGCACTAGTGAAAGTGGTGGCATGCGTCCTTAAACCTGGACATGCTCATGGAGAATTTGTATCGGCAGAAGCAGCATATGGGTCAGCTAAGGGTCAATTAGCTTATTACGAACTACTGCAACATCAAAACGAAGTGGAAATATTGTCAACAAAATCATCATTCAAAACTCACATGGAGTTATGGGAATCCAACGAAGACAATACGAAAGACCTTCCTGTTGGTTTTATTTTAGGGATGGAAGGAGCAGATTCTATAGTTTACCCAGAACAAGTTCACGAATGGTATGAACAAGGACTGAGAGTAATCAGTTTATCCCATTATGGAGTCAGCTATTATTCTCACGGTACGGGTACTGGAACAACAGGTGGATTAACAAAATTAGCTAAACCATTATTGAAAGAAATGGAAAAACTGAATATTATACTCGACGTTAGCCATACCTCTGACCAATCGGTGAGAGAGGAATTCGAAACATTTGGTGGCCCAGTCCTGGCGAGTCATCAAAATTGCAGAAGTTTGGTTCCGGGTGAGCGCCAACAACCCGACGATATTCTTAAAGAGGTGATTTCGAGAGGTGGAGTTATTGGAGCATCAATGGACACATATATGCTAAATAAACATTATGAACTTGATTGGGGTGGACACATACCAAATCGTAGAGAAATTTTCCCAAGTGAGTTAATTACCTTGGAAGATTTTGTTGACCATATCGACTACGTATGTCAGCTATCAGGCAATTCTAATCATGCAGCAATTGGGGGCGATACCGATGGTCAAGGTGGATCAGAAGGGGCACCTCACGATGTAGATACAGTAAAGGATTATATGAAAATATCCGAAATATTGAGACAAAGGGGATATAAACAATCGGACATAGAAAACATCATGTATAAAAACTGGTCTAATCTTTTTCAAAAAGAATTAAGCGACTGATAATAAACTAATGTTCAACATACTGCTTTATCAACCTCTAATTCCACACAACACAGGAAATATAATTAGATTGTGTAGCAATATAGGGGCAAAGCTACACCTTATAGAACCGCTGGGATTTGATTTAGACGACAAAAACCTCAAAAGAGCAGCTTTAGATTATTCGGTTATGTCCAATGTAAAAATATATTCTTCGTTGGGAGATTATATTGATAATAATGATATATCACGTATTTTCGCTACAATGCCGTCAGCCTCCCAAATATATACTGATATACAATACCGAATTGGAGACACACTCTTATTTGGGCCAGAAGATGCTGGGTTGCCAACCAAAATAAAAAACGTCATCCCTAACAGCATAAAAATACCAATGCAGCCAAATAACAGGAGTTTAAACTTATCTAATGCAGTAGCAATAGTCTCTTATGAAGCTTGGAGACAATTACACTTCTCAACCAACTAACTTTTCTAAGAAGGAATACTGCGACCAATTAAATAAGATATGATTAAATCTCGTTCAACCATTTTTGATAATAAAAAAACAATTGCTTGGTTTCTTGTAATCACCAGTTTAATTTGATTATTTGTAACAAATTGCGAATCACAATCCAAAAAACCAAGAAAGTTACACTATCGAATTAAAAAGTGCTAACATCACAAGAATCATCAATAATCGAGGGGTCCAAACTCCCATCATTGTAGATTCATAAAATATCAAATTTAACAAAGGACACAAAATTGAAATCTACTTCAAAACAAATTCTAAAACAACTTGGTTTAGGAAAAACTATTTCACAGATTTGTCAGGATGAAAATATCACAAGGACACAATTCGATTCCTGGTGGAAATCAGAAACAAAATCAAGAATCCCTTTGACTAA
>CAYPYC010000153.1:1533-3643 GCA_964414905.1 uncultured Dehalococcoidia bacterium | reverse complement strand
TCAAAAATTTATTAGTTTCTTTGTTGGTTTTAAATTTATATTTAGTTGGTCGGTTTTTGTTTATTGTTATCGCGAAAATCAAAACTGCAAGGAACAATTTTGTCGTTAATATCGTTACGTAAAGTAATGATAAATTTGGTTGCAATAATGCGTTAAGCATAATGATTGCTCCCGTACTTGTTAAACTAAGTATTGAAATATCAGATATGTTTGCGAAGTTTTTGTTAATTAATTTTATAAACTCGTTCAAGTTTTTATTGGATACACGATTAATAGGGCGGATGGCTATTAAATAAAACATGCCTCCACCGACCCATATTACTGCTGAAGATATGTGAACCCATCTCACAATAATAATCAATAACTCCGTTATAGATGTAAGTATCATTGATTTGATTCAATATCATGTTGATTTATTATTTCAACGCCATATTTAAGTAATTCATCTATCCTGTCTTCAGAAAATCCTTTTCTTTTAAAATATAATTCCAAGGCTTTTAAAGGGCTTAAATAATTTTGTTCTATATCACTGTTTCGGGTATCCGTTTGTTCTAAAATATTTTTGTTTATCGAAACAAGATAATGGGCTTTATTAAGAGCATTTCTAACTGCTGAATCATCAATGCGTGGGCTTAAGTCAGATGAAATAGATATATCCAATTTCACAATAGCGTCTTCTATTTGTTCTGAATTTATTTTATCAACAATTATTTTTGTAGGATCTAGTTCTTTGTTTAGTTCTAGTTCTTTGTTTGGTATAGATATAGCTATTGTTTTAAATTTTCTAGCCTTTACCTCTTTGAATTTAAAATCTTTAATTCGGTCTCCTACATCAGCTTTAGGGTCTAAAATTATGCTGCAGAACCCCTTTGTGTCTTTTTCTTCTCCAAAATCTACTCTTTGCAGACTACCTGGATAGACCATTAAAGGTTTTTCTTCATTTAGGATTTGATATTTATGTATATGTCCTAAAGCAACATAGTCGAAACAAGGCAACGCTAATTGATTAGTAGATAATCCATGGTCCGATCCTAGCATCATGGATACTTCAGTACTGGTAACCGATTCAAAAATAGTTATATGAGCAGAGCAAATCGCTGGGATTTTGGGGTCAAGTTGCAGTGCCAATGTTTGTACAGAATTAGCAATTCTATTTTGAATTTCCAGATTGATTTCTTCATGGCTTTTACCTTCAAGATCCACTCCTTGAGCAAGTAGGTTGCTTTTCCTAATCCACGGTAAAGCAAGAATTTGAATTGGTCCATTTTTAGTGTCAATATTGTGTATGCCCAGAGTGTCAGCAGTATATACATTTTCGATTTCTAGGGTTCTGTAAATTTCTAGAGAAGATGCCCGTTCAACAACGTGAGGGACATCATGATTTCCTGTCAGTAGAAACACCGGTATTTTCGCTTGTGATAAACGCATGATACGTTTAGCAAATTCACGTTGTTGCGTTTGATTAGGATCTCTGCTTTTGTAAGCATCTCCACTAAATACTACTAAATCAACGTTTTCGTTTATACTGAAATCTACAAGTTCGTCAAAGGTGTCCAAAAAGTCTTTTAGTCGAGTCGAAAGACCTGTTTCAGAATCCGGTTTACTATAATTTTCTACACCGATGTGAACATCGCTAAAATGAATTATATGCATTTGAATAATATTAACAGTAAAATAAAACTGTTAATTAAGATGGTTTTGTAGGTATTCTACTACGTTTGTTATTTCAATGCGTTCTTGTTTCATGGAGTCTCTATCTCTTACAGTGACTGAATTATCATTTAAACTTTCAAAATCTATTGTCACACATAATGGAGTGCCAATTTCATCTTGTCTTCTATATCTTTTTCCAATACTTTGAGTATCATCGTATTGAATCAATCCTGAAATTGTTTGAGAATTCAATATCATATCGTAAACTTTTTTAGATAATCCCGATAATTCATCTTTTCGACTTAATGGTAGTATTGCTACTTTCACTGGAGCTAATTTGGGGTTTAATCTCAAAACCGATCTTGTTTCCACCTTGCCACTTTCCATATTAATTTCTTCTTGTTCAAAGGCATTGGTCATGAAAGTCATAACAGCTCTGTCTAAACCAGCAGAAGGC
>CAYPYC010000153.1:0-1523 GCA_964414905.1 uncultured Dehalococcoidia bacterium | reverse complement strand
GGGTTATATGTTCCTGTATAGAGTCATCAAAATACGTTAATTTTTTACCGCTGCTTTCAGAATGAGCCTTGAGGTCATAGTCAGTTCTGTTAGCAATACCCTGAATCTCTCCCCAACCCCATGGGAATAAATATTCAATATCGCTGGTCCCATCAGAATAATGCGACAATTCTGTACTTTCATGGGCGCGGATTTTCAATTGTTTTTCATTTACGCCTAGAGAAATAAGCCAATTAAAACATGTTGATATCCAATATTCATGCCATTTTTTTGCTTCTGAAGGATGAACGAAATATTCAATTTCCATCATTTCAAATTCTCTTGTTCTAAATATGAAATTGCCAGTTGTTATTTCATTTCTAAATGCTTTTCCTATTTGGGCAATACCGAAGGGTAATTTTTTTCTTGTTGAAGTAACAACGTTGTCGAAATTTACGAAGATTCCTTGAGCCGTTTCCGGTCTTAGGTATGCGATATTGGTTTCTGATTCTATTGGCCCTAGGAAAGTTTTGAACATAAGGTTGAAATTTCGTGGCTCTGTTAATTCCCCAGAACATTCTGGGCAGGTTTCAGACTGGATTTTTTCTTGGTCCCATCTTTTATTGCACCCTTTACATTCCACAAGAGGATCATTGAAATTATCTATGTGACCACTAGCTTTCCAAATATCTTGATGAGTTAATATTGAAGTGTCGATTCCAACAATATCACTTCTTTTTAATACAAAAGTATCCCACCAAAGATTTTTAATATTTCTTTTTAATTCTGTACCCATTGGACCATAATCCCAGGTACTTCCAACTCCGCCATATATTTCGCCGCTCTGGTAAATGAACCCCCTTCTTTTACACAAAGAAACAAATTCGCTGAGGTTGAGTTGATTTTTATTACTACTCATGAATATACGTCCATGTTTCCGTAAGTACTAGCATGATTTTTTTCGGTATTAAATTATTAAACACTGAAATTAATAACACAGCAAATTCATTCTCAAATGAACAATGGGCCGAAAACCAAAGCAACTATTGACATAAGTTTGATTAAGATATTTAATGCCGGTCCTGATGTGTCTTTAAATGGGTCTCCAACAGTATCACCTACTACAGCTGCAGAATGAGAATCGGATCCTTTACCCCCGATGTTTCCTGCTTCTATATATTTTTTTGCGTTATCCCATGCTCCACCAGCGTTAGCCATCATTATTGCTAGCAAGAATCCGGTTGCGATTGATCCGATTAAAAGTCCTCCTAATGCCTCTGCTCCTAATAGCGAGCCAACAGCTATAGGAACGATGATTGAAAGTAATCCCGGTAGAATCATTTCTTTCATAGCACCTTGAGTACTAATATCTACTGCTCTAGTATGGTCAGCAACTGCATTTCCATCAAGAAGTCCTGGTATTTCTTTAAATTGGCGTCGAACTTCATTTACCATAGCCGCAGCTGCTCTGCCTACTGCTTGCATAGTCAATGCTGAAAATATGAACGGCATCAGGCTACCGATCAATAATCCTGATAAAACAT
>CAYPYC010000152.1:1489-3661 GCA_964414905.1 uncultured Dehalococcoidia bacterium | reverse complement strand
TATTTATAAGGCAGCGGATGCACCCGGGAATGATGCGGTGGCACACGCAATTGTCGATGTATTCGGAGGTCACCCCGCCAGGAGTAATTACCATTACCATTTCATTCCAGACCGACTAGATGACGAATCTTTGAGTGACGGACATTCTGGTATAGTCGGCTACATAAATGATGGGTTTCCCATTTATGGTTACAGAGGTCAAGATGGAATTGAAATGTCTAATAATGATTTGGATTTATGCCACGGTCATAAACATGGGGTTTTGGGATATCATTACCATGCTACTATAGAATATCCCTATACAGTTGGTTGTTACATGGGTACACCGGTTTTAAGTTTGTCCGGTCAGGACGAAGGAATGGATCAGGGTCCATCCCAAAGAGGACAAGGGTCACGACCTGTAGCCCAACAAGAACCACTTCTTGCAGATCAACAAGCTCCAGCACTTGTAGCCCAACAAGGCTCTCCACCTGTAACCCAAGAAGGACAAGTACTCAAAGGAGATATTAAAACTTCTATACTCAATACGCAGGATTCAAAAACAACAGATGAAGTTGGACGAAAAAAGGTAATTGGAGAAGAATTAAAAACTGAACAATTACCTAGTATTGATGATGCTGATACGAATAATAATGATTCTATTGAGGTAACTTTGTCGAATAGCGACTCTCCTGTAATAACCCTCGCTTTGCTTAAAGGTAAAACTGCGTGGAAACCCTTAAATAGTAATTTTTGGAATGAAATCTTGGATGATACAACAATTCCAATTCAATCTGAAATACGGACTTTTATTTCATCTGAAAATGTAATCATTTTTAAAGATGGTAGTCGCATAAAAATGATGCCCGAATCTCATATATCTATCAAGAATCATGATTTGAAAAATCTAACCTCTATGTACGTGCAAAAACTTGTGGAGGTAGATTTAAAAGAGGGTTATCTGCTTTTCGACATAATTTCTAGTAACAGACCGGATTACATATGGCAGTTCACAAGCCGATTTGGTTCTCTTGGTATACATGGTACTAAGGGTGAAATTAGGGCAAGAGATAAAATTAGTGCATCAATATTTGAAGGTTCTGGCACTTTAACTCAAATAGCAAAAAAGGAAAATAATTCTTTACCTCAACTAAACATCGCAAAACTTGACGCAGGTTCTCAATTTAGTGGAACTATAGAAAAGCCTATAAATATTTCTGATGATTTAGCAAACATAGTAAGGGTATTTACTTTGAATGCCACAGAGTTAATTGATGATTTTTCTGATAGCAAATCTTTATCTTTAATAGATAGAAAGAACTTAACTAATATTAATGGAGAAAAGAGATCAAGTGATTCTGAGATGATTGATATTTCTGCCATCACATCAATCGGTACATTGTTGAGTGAAACCATTAACATTACTGAAGAAGATTTTACTTTGACTACGGGTGTTGGTTTTTCTGACGACATACCATTGGATGATGATAAAAGTGAAGTACAACAAATAGTTTTGGATTTTGAGAAAAAGTTTTCACCAGATAAACCATTGATTGGATACAATTCTAATGGCGTGCCGGTTGTTGAAAAAATGTCACAGGTTGTATATAACATTGGAGGTCACCCAGTCGGTGAGATAGTAAATGTTGTTGCGTTAAATGAAAAAGGTGAAGAAGGTACAGAAAAAAAGGTGCCTGGAATCTTTTATCTTGAAGATGTACAAAATAATAGCAAATATAAAAAATCAACAGCATACGATTTGTTTGAGTACGGAAAGCCAAAAGAATTCACTGTTTCATTGAACTCAAAGCCTATCATACCGTTTATTACCCCTGACCTTAATGGTGATTTGTCATATACGGTGATGCAATACGACGATTTTGGTAATGTAATTGCTTTCGAACCATTAACCAATAGTCATTCAGATGAATTTGGTTATTTGATTAACCCCAATAATAGTTATGTAGAAACAGATGTAACAGGAAAAGTACTAAATCGGAAGGCACTTACTATAATAGTTGCAGATACTGAATTTACTATTCCTCCAGCTATTGCTAATCATGAATCTAAGCAGTTAATACAGCAACCTCCTTCTATTTTAATTGATGAACATGGAGATGTTTCGGGTTTCACTGCTGGATATTTGAAAGAAGTTGAAGATTTTGTTTGCGATTGTGAAGAAGAAACTAATAA
>CAYPYC010000152.1:0-1479 GCA_964414905.1 uncultured Dehalococcoidia bacterium | reverse complement strand
TATCTAGGAACAGAAATAAAAAAATTCAAGATGCGGTTGAAAAATTAAACGAGAAAATTTCAACTCCTAAACTACTATTGAGCCAAGGACAAGATAATATTGTGACATCTGATCAAATGCTTCCTATTGAAGTGGTCAGGGATGTAGATGGCTCAGAATTGGGAAGAAGGCCATCCGGCCAAATTAAGTGTTTGACATCAGCATGTTTCGATTCAGTACTGCATAATGAAAAATTAAAAGAAATATTTGAAACACCTATATTGTTAGCCTTGGAAACGGAGCCTGAAGTTGTTATAGCGGTAGAAGTAAAAAATAAGATTTTATACAATTCTGACGGAGTTTTATTAGGAATCATTCCTCCAAAATTATCCAAATCTAATGACGAACAGTTATTTGCTGGCTTTTTTGATGATGTAGTCAAATCTTTAAATGCTGATGATTTATTGAATCAAAACATAAGTATGGATTCTGCAGGTCCATATTTGGATGTTTTTGATAAATCAGGAAATTCAATCGGGAAAATTGGAGTTGAACTTGAACAAGATGAAGTAATTTTATCGAAATCTAGAGGTCAAATTGATGATACGCAGCCCCGAATAATGACAGAACCTGAATCCATTAAAATATCCTCAAATATGGAAACAAAATATTATGAAATAGAAAATAGTTCTGATGCTTCAAATATATTGGATATCGTGGACCTACCAAAAGATAATCAACAAAGTTCTTATTTTGTAATATCACGTATCGGGCCACGGGTTGAAAGTGAAACAGGGATACAAGAAGATAAGCAAATTATCGGTGATGTTTCTAATTCACAAGAATCTCTATCAAAATCACCGGTAATTGCGGGTAAACCAAAAGATAAATATGCTTGTAATATAAATTCAGATGGTTATTGTATTTTCACTGGAATACCCCACAATAGTGGCTTAAGTCCGAATACTGAAAATATAGTAGACAACAATGGGAAAATTCTTTTTGATATTAATGAATCTGTTGCAGTAAATTCACTAGGTGAAATTCTTAAAGCTAAAGGTACCCCTGCTTTTGATGGAGACGATTTAATTCAGCATTTCCAAGGTGGAATGACTGATGATGAAAAAGCTTTTCATAGGGTTATGGCTATAATGTTTCCGATACGTAATGCTCTCATGTACGATATTGCCGATACAAATGTTACCAAATGGAATGAATTAGTAACAGAACTCAGATTAAACGGAATCAAAGATAATACATATACTGGAGGTCCTACACCCAAGGATAATTATTACAGTAGACAAGACATCTTTGATTTAGCGAAAAAACCAAATGGTAGAGATATTCATCATGATGTAATGAAATTTCTTGAAGAATCAGGCATTTATCTTCTCTGTCAGCTTACAAGTAACGATTTCAATCAAATGCTTAAAGATACTCATCCAGAAAATCACGATCCTTGTAAAAAAGCTCGTACAGAGACAGAGATAACAGAAGATT
>CAYPYC010000151.1:0-3667 GCA_964414905.1 uncultured Dehalococcoidia bacterium | reverse complement strand
CCCAATTGAATACATGGTTTGTCTATTAAATGCATATTCAGGAAATTCAGACAAATTGGCTTCTGCGGTTTCTGAATGTAATAGGTTAGGAATAACGATATTGCCACCTGATATTAATTCCAGTGAAATTGATTTCAACATCGAACCTGGCAATAACGGCAACAAAAATATCAGATTTGGTTTAGGAACTATCAAAAATGTAGGCGCACTAGCATTGACTGATTTAATCAAATCTAGAAATGACCATGGTAAATTTGAATCAATTGAAGATATGTGTGAAAACGCAAAATTCACACAACTTAATAAAAAAACCTTTGAAAGTTTGGTTAAGGTGGGGGCCTTTGATTCTATAAATACCAGCAGAAATGGAATACTTACCTCAATTGATAAGATAATTAGCTTAGCCCAAGAAGAGCAATCGCTTAAAAATTCCTCTCAAACCACAATGTTCGACATGTTTGGTGATACTGTTGAAACAAGTTTATCCACAATCAATATACCTGCTATAGAAACAAGTGACATTGACAAACAAACTTGGGAAAATGAGCTATTGGGAGTAAACTTATCGGCTTCGAATAAACTAAACCACATTATTGCTTCAAAAAACAGCCAAACAATAGCATCAGTAAATGAAATCAACGAAAGTTTGGCACGTAAAAAGATAACCGTAGCAGGTCAAATATCTCAGGTAATGCCAAGACAAACTAGAGAAGGCAAACCTTTTTTAATCGTTACACTAGCGTTGTTGAACGGGGATATAGATATATTTGTTTGGGATAACGTAATGAATACATATGGAGATATTTGGAAACATGGGTCGTTAATTGAACTTGTTGGAACTGTTAGATCTAAAAATGGAGATTTGAGCATCTCATGTTCTTCCGCAAAACTATATGACTATGAAACTAATATATCTGACCAACCTTCAGAAGACAAACCTATCCTTGCATCTCAAAAACCAAAAGGTACTATGATAAATAAACCACAACTCACAACCCCAGACCCAAGGGCCAATAATACATTAAACGGTGAAAATGGCAATAAGAAATCTGGCAAACTAATAATATCCTTGAAAGAAACTAGCAACCAGTCAGAGGACCAAGATTTACTTAAATCAATTGCTTCGCTTTGTGCAGAATTTAGAGGAGATTCAAAAATTGAATTTCATATTATAACTAGCCGTAAGACAGTGATAATGGAATGGCCAGTTTTAAAAGTTGATATGTCAGATTTATTTAAGGGGAAAATAGAAACCCTACTTGGCCAATCGGGTTCGATTACCACTATATAAACGAATTAAATTCGATCATCTCATTTTGTTCTAGACTTAAAAGACGACTTTTCTATTCCAAGGAATAACTGTTTAATTGAAACATTCGAATGATTCCCTCCATATCCACCTAACCCACCATCACTTCTAACGACTCTATGACAGGGAATAATAATTGGCAAGGGATTTCTAGCCATTGCTAAGCCAACTGCTCTTGCAGACCTTGGATTCCCCATTTTTTCGGCAATCTTTTTATACGAAAGCGTTTCACCATATGGGATTTCAATACATTCCTTCAAAGCTTTCCGATAAAAAGCAGGCAATTTCTTCGAAATATCAATCTTGATTTCGCAGAAATTTGTTGGTACGCCACTTAAATATTTATCAAATTCATTCAAGAATTTGACAACGTTTACATTAATAACACTTTGAGAAATCAACTTGGTTTGAAGTTGCATTACACATTCATCTGATGATTGGGACGGTACTACTATTTTCGTCAATCCGATATCCGAAAAAGAGATTCCAATCCAACCCAGTTCATGTTTAAATATGTGAGAATTTACAACCAACTTCCAATTCCTAGCTTAATTTACGATAGGCTTAACGACAAAGGATATCATATTACAAATATATGAATTTCAAATTTAAAAACCTAATTACATCAATATTGATATCCACAAGACCAAAACAGTGGACAAAAAATCTACTAATATATCTACCCTTACTGTTCAGCGTCAACGAATCATGGCAATTCTCTGATATTTCATCTTTTCAACCTCTATTTATTAAAACAACTATCGCATATATAGCTTTTTGCATGATCACAGGGGCAGTTTACATCATAAACGATCTGCTTGACATAAAACATGACAAGGAACATCCAGTAAAAAGTAAAAGACCTATTGCAGCAATGTCTATTAGTCCAAATTCAGCAATAATATCTGCAATAATTTTGTTTGGCGCAGGCATCATTATTGCATATTTTATAAACGTACAAGTACTTGCAGCGTTTTTATTCTATATAGGTTTGATGCTCTCCTACTCAATGATTCTGAAACATCATTTATATGTGGATGTTTTAAGCATAAGCATAGGTTTCATAATAAGGGCTTTATGTGGAGCGTTAGCTGTTAATATACCAGTTTCTAATTGGCTTTTAGTATGTACTGGATTAGGGGCACTATTAATCGCAATATCCAAAAGAAGAGCTGAGTTAATCTCTGTCCAAAATCAACCAAGTATACAGCGACCTATCCTTTCAAAATATAAAATTGACAAAATAGACAAGGCCATTCCGTTTATAGGATTTACAACTATTATTTTCTATACCATTTACGCGTTTTCAGCAGTGAATTTACCTGACAACAACCTAATGCTGATAACGGCACCAATTGTTGGTTATGGGATTTTCAGGTATGTTTGGATTGTTAAAATAAATAATAAAGGAGAACATCCTGAAGAAATATGGTTCAAGGATTTACACTTGTTAAGTACAATTGTTTTATGGGCTTTTTGCTCTTTATTAGTACTAGTGCTTGGCAGAACTTAGGTTGAGAAACTAATTAATATGACACCACCTGAAAATATATTTGGAATTTTGCCTACATGGGCCGGCGTTTACATTTTAACGATTTTATCATTGATAATTTCATTAACTGTCTTTTACCTAAGAGTAGTTAAACAATTGCTTTCAACTCAGCCTGTCTACAGACTAGACAACCCCTTATTCAGGCTATGGGGACTTTTTACTATCGGTTTTGGACAACAAAAAGTTCTTCAGCGCACATCGATAAAAAAAGACAGAGCGGGGTTAGCACATCTCATAATATTTTGGGGGTTTTTATCTTTTTCACTGAGTTACATTTTATTTATATTCGGAAATTCAATACAACCAGAATTTGCCAAAAATATATTGGGGAGTAAAGGGGAAAATATTTATCTATCCTATATAGATATACTATCAAGTGTTTTCCTTGTCATTCTGTTTTGGGCAACCGCTAGAAGATGGATTATTAAACCCACTAGACTAAAATTTGATCTCACTCAAAAACCAGAATCAGCTATAATACTTGGATTTATTGCATCTCTCATGATTTTTGAAATATTATCCAATTCATTTTATATAGCTTCTCAGAGCCTCAATGTTGAAGAATTCGTCCCCATCAGTATGACCGTGGCCAATATTTTATATGATTCAAAAATCAATTCTGACACATATAATTCACTGCATTCTCTTTTTTGGTGGCTACACTTATTGATGATTCTAATGTTCGCAATTTATATACCTTTCTCAAAACATATG
Organism: uncultured Dehalococcoidia bacterium; assembly: GCA_964414905.1. Taxonomy (GTDB): domain Bacteria; phylum Chloroflexota; class Dehalococcoidia; order Lucifugimonadales; family OSU-TB39; genus OSU-TB39. The sequence goes on along the minus strand of CAYPYC010000151.1, from coordinate 92 downwards.
CACCTAATAGCTTCACCATTAAGTATATTCTTTAGAGATATCCAGGCTAAAGGAACTTTATCAACACCATTAAATCGAGAAGAAGCTACGGT
>CAYPYC010000150.1:0-3681 GCA_964414905.1 uncultured Dehalococcoidia bacterium | reverse complement strand
AAAAAAAAAACAAAATACCTACAGTAATACCCGTACATAGCTGGGATAATTTAACAACAAAAGGGACATTCAACGTCACACCTGACCTTTTGCTGGTTTGGAATAAATTTCAGGCAAAAGAAGCAAATGAAATCCACAATGTACCCCTAAAAGATATCGTTATTACTGGCTCACCGTTTATGGATAAATGGTTTGATCCGCAAATTAACAATCTCCGAGATGACAAATCCGTATCCACCACATCTAAATACATATTATATTTAGGATCATCTTCCAACATAGCTCCAAATGAAATTCCAAGCCTTTACAAACTCGCAAATGGGCTACAAGAATATAAAAATAAAGGATTATCCAATATTTACATATTAGCTCGCCCACATCCGGCCAACGAAAAACGGTTTGCAGAGATCGATCATCCTTTGATAAAGACTTGGATTAGAGGCAGAGATGAATTACCAGACTCACCAGAGTCACTACATGAATTCAGCACAGCAATTAATGACTCTATCTGCGTTATAGGAATAAATACAACAGGAATGATAGATGCAATATTAGCCGGCAAAGAAGTTATCGCACTTATTCCTGAAAGTTACAAAAATTCTAATGCATACAACGCCACTCATTTCAAACAAATTCTCCACTCTGATATTTTCCACCAAACCAACTCAATAGAACAATGTTTGGATATTTTGTCTAGAATTATAATCAAACCTATTAAAACGAAAGAAACCACGTATAAATTCATAAATGATTTTATACGTCCAAGAGGCATAAATTATTCTGCAGGAGAAATTGCTGGCCTATGTATAGAATCGGTTGGTAAAAAGTACAACAAAAAAACATTAGAGAAACATCTACAAGAAAACATTTCTAAGGCAGTCAAAACAATATGAAAGTAGGAATCCTAGCAGGAGGCTTAGGGACAAGACTTACAGGTCATACAGACAAAATACCAAAACCTATGGTTCCTATAGGAGGCAAGCCTATTTTATGGCATATTATGAAGGGATATTCTCAGTACGGCTTTAATCATTTCGTTGTAGCATTGGGATACAAAAGCGAAGTAATAAAAAATTATTTTATCAATTACAACAAACTATCAAACGATTTAACAATATCAATAGATAATGAGGATATAGAATCTAATAGTAAGCCAAGTGAAAAATGGACTGTTGAGCTTCTAGATACCGGGTTAGATAATAATACTGGTAAAAGAGTTCAATTATTGGCTCAACATATTAATGAACCATTTATGCTGACTTATGGAGACGGTGTATGTAATGTTAATATCGAACAGTTAGTCAAATTCCATAATAAACATGGTAAATTGGCAACATTAACAGCGGTAAGACCGCCTGCGAGGTTTGGAGAGGTTAAAATCCAAGATAGCCAGGTAATTACATTTGCAGAAAAACCGCAGACAAGTAGCGATTGGATTAATGGAGGATTTTTCGTTTTAAACCCTGAAATAATCGATTACATTCACGGAAATCATCAATGGGAAAAACAACCACTCTCCAAAATTACAAGAGCTAAGCAACTAATGGCATTCCAACATGAAGGATTTTGGCATTGCATGGACACGCCAAATGACGTGAGGTCATTAGAATCATTATGGGCATCAGGTTCACCTGAATGGAAAACATGGTGAAATCAACATGAATATTTTGTTAACAGGACATAACGGGTATATAGGGTCAATTCTACTAATTAAATTATTAGAAAAAGGTTACAATGTATCAGGTTTCGATAATGACTATTTTTCGGATTGCAAATTTTTTGACCCTAAACAAAAAATAAATTATTTGCATAAAGATATACGTAACGTTAACTCCCAAGACTTATATGGAATCGATGCAGTAATTCATCTTGCTGCTTTATCAAACGACCCCTTGGGCGAATTAAATCCAAATTTAACGGATGAAATCAATCATCAATCATCAATTCAGCTAGCTAAGGTAGCAAAATCCGCTGGAGTAAAAAGATTTTTGTTTTCATCATCATGTAGCATATATGGCCAATCAGATAAAGATTCCATGGTCAATGAAAATTCTATTCTCAATCCATTGACAGAATACGCAAAATCAAAGGTGAAAACAGAGGAACAGCTATCTCAATTAGCTGATGACAACTTTTCGCCTGTTTACCTTCGCAATGCCACCGCTTATGGCTTGTCTCCTAGACTGAGAACAGATGTTGTTGTAAATAATTTGACGTGCTGGGCATATACTACAGGATCAATAAAATTAATGAGTGACGGAACATCTTGGAGACCTCTGATTCATGTCGATGATATATCGAATACATTTTGTGAAATGCTCAAATCACCAATACAGGATATTCATAACCAAGCATTCAATGTTGGTAAAAATGACCAAAACTACACCGTTAAACAAATTGCTGAAATAGTAACGAACTGTTTACCAAATTCGAAAATCGAATATTCTCCATCAGCTACCACTGACAAACGAACATATAGAGTCGATTTCAGCAAAATCCACTCTACCCTACCAAATTTGAAACACAACTGGACAGTTGAAACGGGAGTCAATCAATTAATACAAGCTTTCACCAAATTCGGTATGACCAAAAAAGAATTCATGTCATCCAAATTTGTTAGGCTATCGAGGCTTCAAGAACTTATATCTAACCAATTAATTGATAACAATCTCCACTGGATGACAAATCAATAATGAAAATAACTAGTCTCAAAATCGAAGGTACGTATTTAATAGAATTAAATCCAATTATTGATGAACGTGGATATTTCGTGAGAACTTACGAAAAAGAATTGTTTGAATCAAACCATCTATCAACTAATTGGTTACAAGAAAACCAATCATTATCTAAACAAATCCATACAATAAGAGGACTGCATTTTCAAAAACCACCGCATTCAGAAACAAAATTAATTCGTGTTATTCAGGGAAAAATATTAGATGTATTTGTAGATTTGAGAAAAAACTCCACCACTTACGGCAGGTGGGACTCTGTAGAATTAAGCGAATTCAACAATCTTTGCGTTTATATCCCAAAAGGATTTGCTCATGGATTTTGTACCCTAACAGAATTAACAACAGTCTGTTATAAAGTTGATTCAACTTATCATCCGAAATCTGAAGGAATACTGTCTTGGAATGACCCATCACTGAAAATAGATTGGCCTACACGTAACCCTTTCATTTCTGAAAAAGATAATAACGGAGCAGATTTCAAAAGCTTCGTTTCGCCATTTTAAACAAAATGAAAATAGCATTAATTGGAAGTACAGGGCTTATAGGTTCAGAAATATATAGTCAATTAGATGATAAACATAATGTGACATGCTTTGGCCGTAATGCTCAAAATGATAAGTTCTTAGATATTTCAGATGCAAACAGCATCGAATCATCAAACCTATCCGGATACGACACACTCATTCACTGCGCAGGCATAACCGATGAACAATTCAAAGAAAATCCCCAAAGGGCATTTTATCAAGGGACATATTGCACTTCTATTTTAATAAATCTTGCAATTAAATACGGTATTGAAAAGATAATATATTTTTCCACAGCACATGTTTATGGTTCTTTTAAAAACCATGTGTCTGAAAATACTTCTCCTAACCCTCTTTCATCTTATTCAATCACTCATTATTCTACTGAACAATTAATAAAGAGCATAACCAATGACTCTAAA
>CAYPYC010000149.1:0-3683 GCA_964414905.1 uncultured Dehalococcoidia bacterium | reverse complement strand
TCAAAACTAACACCGGAGAAGATGCAGAATAAGCAGTACCGATAGCCGCACTAGCATTTAGCAACCCGGGGCCCGGGACGACTACGCAAACCCCTTCTTTACCACTAGCTCTTGCATACCCATCAGCCATATATGCTGCACCCTGTTCATGCCGTGTGACTATAAATTTAATTTCAGGATGTTTATAAAATGCATCCATTAAGTGATAGAGTTGAACGCCAGGAATTCCAAAAACTACTTCAACTCCTTTGGCTTTGATGCTTTCTACTAAAGCCTCTCCTCCAGTTTTACTCATGTTACTCCTTTAGATAACTACTCAATTCGATATTTCATTTTCAAAAAATTGTTGAATTTCTTCAACTGGAATCTTAATAGCATCCGGGTTTGCTCTTGCCTTTATTTCAACGACGCCTTCTTTAAGATTACGGTTACTTATCACCACGCGATAGGGAACGCCGACTAAATCAGCATCCTTGAATTTCACTCCAGCTGATTCATCCCTATCATCAAATAAAACCTCCATCTTTAGAGCCCGTAAGTTCTCATAAACTTCAGTAGCCGTCTTATTTATCTGTGCATCATCAATGTTTAGAGCAGTCAACCATACTTTAAAAGGTGAAATCGATATAGGTAAAACCATCCCTGACTCATCATTATTTTGTTCAATAACTGCTGCTAGCAACCTACCTACTCCTATGCCATAACACCCCATTTCTATAGTACCTCTTTGTCCAGCATCATCAAGGAAATTTGCTTCAAACACTTCACTATATCTACTACCTAATTTAAAAACGTGCCCTACTTCGATTCCTCTGCGAGTATCTAATTGCCCTCCGCAGGTACATTTATAGCCACCATTTGCCTTCGCTATGTCTACAATATTTGAAGAACTAAAATCACGATTAAAAATAACATTTTTGAAATGGTAATCAGGCTTATTGGCACCTGCTACTAGCCCAGTAGATTCCACTAAAGAATCATCAACAATAATCTTTATCCCAGTTAACCCGACAGGTGATACGTATCCCGCAACTATTGAATGCGCTGAAAGACTATCATCGGTAGCAACCGATAATTCATTTGATTTCAAAAAATTCTTAAGTTTAGTTTCATTAATTTCTAAATCTCCACGTAAACAAGCTAATATTAGTTCTCCATCAGAATCATACATCACAGATTTCAGTGTTTGATTTGCAGTTATTTTTAAAAATGTTTCCAGTGATTCTATTGTTTTAACATTTGGGGTATATATTTCTTCGATAGCATCATTTACCGAATATATTTTGGCAGATTTATCAAAAGCAGCTTTTTCTTCATTAGCTGCATAACCACAAGATTCACACATAATCACAGTATCTTCGCCAACATCTGAAAGGGCCATGAACTCATGAGATGCTTTACCTCCAATAGCTCCACTATCAGCCTCAACCATAATTACCTCAAGCCCACACCTCTCATATATACGTTTATAGGCTCCAATCATATCATTGTAGGTTTTATCCAATCCTTCTTCATCCACATGAAAACTGTAGGCATCTTTCATGTCGAATTCTCGGACTCTCAATAGTCCACCTCTTGGCCTCTCTTCATCACGAAATTTTGTCTGTATTTGATAAAGCACCAAGGGCAAATCTCTGTAACTGAAAACGTTGGATTTAACCATAGAGGTAAGCACTTCTTCGTGCGTTGGAGCCATTACCATAGTATTGCCTCGTCTGTCTTTAAAGTTAAAGAGAGTATCTCCAAAAACCCCGAATCTACCTGATTTTTCCCAAAGCTCAGCTGGTTGCAAAGCAGGCATTCTCAATTCTTGACCATCTATAGCATCTAGCTCTTCTCTAATTATCTGTTCTATATTTCTTAAAGACTTCCATCCCAAAGGCAAATAGCTATATACACCAGAGCCTATTTGACTAATAAATCCTGCTTTTAACATTAAACTATGACTCACAAGTTCTGCTTCAGAAGGATCATCTCTTAATGTTTTACCGAACAATTTTGAAATCCTAATTTTTTGACTCCAGCCTAATCCAAATTTATTTTGATCTAATTTTTCAAACCGTTTTGGCTAATTCTTTTTCCAATTTATTGATCTCATCCATCAATGCAGGAATCATTTCGCTCTCATCAACTATTTTAGATTTCTGACCTTTTGTGAAAATTATAGCTCTACCGGCTCCAGCAGCAATGCCAACATCAGCGTCCTTAGCTTCACCGGGACCATTAACTTCACAACCCATTACAGCTACTTTGATTGGAGTATCGATCTTTTTTAACAACTCATCAACTTGGTTAGACAGCTTTACCACATCAACATCTGCTCTACCGCAACTAGGACATGCAATCAAAGTCACACCTGCTTTTTTCATATCTAAGGATTTAAGAATCTCTGTGCCAATTATAATTTCCTCTTCAGGAGGTGCACTCAACGAAACCCTTATGGTATCTCCAATCCCCTGATACAACAGGTTCCCTATCCCAATAGCGCTACGTATACTTCCAGCTTTGGCCGTACCCGCTTCGGTTATCCCCAAATGGAAAGGATAAGGTACCAATTCAGCCATTTTCTTATAAGCTAGTATAGTTGTATCAATATCAAAAGCTTTTAATGATATTTTTATCAAATCAAAATCAAGGTCTTCTAAAATTCCAATTTCCCACAACCCTGTTTCTACCATGTGATCTACAACTGTATATTCACCTTGTTTAGCTTCAGAAGGTTTTGGCAATTCATTAACCTTATCAGTATGTCTAGACAATCCTCCAAAAACACCAATTTTACCAACAGGAGGAAGGCTACCAAAATTCACACCTATCCTTATTGGCACTTTTCTTATTTTGGCTTCTTTAACTATTTCTTGAACTTTGGATTTATCTCTTATATTACCCGGGTTTAATCTCAAACAATCAACGCCATTGTTTAAAGACTCAAGAGCCAATTTGTAATGAAAATGAATGTCTGCAACTACAGGTAACTTACTTTTTTTTACAATATCTTTTAAAGCTATAGCTGCTTCCATGTCTGGAACTGCACATCTAACTATATCTCCACCAGCATCAGCAATCGCATCTATTTGATGTACTGTAGCCTTTACGTCTCTAGTATCCGTCTTAGTCATTGACTGAACAGATACTGGTGCGTTTCCACCTATTAAAACATCACCAACATTTATTTGACTCGTTACACGTCTTTTGAACATTTTCAATATTAAAAGAGACTTTCTCCACTTATAATTCTACTGATGTCAACAAAACTCATTAATAAAATCAGACCCATTAACAGCAAAAATCCTACTATATGTGCTGCGTTCTCAATTTTTTCAGATACCTTTCTTCCACCTCGCACCAATTCTACAATTATAAATAAAACCCTTCCACCATCTAAAGCAGGAATAGGTAACAAATTTACAATTGCTAAATTCAAACTAATAAATGCCGATAGTTGAAAAATCCAACCGACTCCCAGTCTGGATACCCCTTCCGCAGTTATTTGTGCCATCCCTATAGGACCTACAAAACCAGGATTAGTCTTAGAAGAAACTGCCTGAGATAAACTTTCCCATGTTAATACAAATATACCTGATATTGTTGTAAAAGATTGACTTATCGAATCGAAGAATGACGATTGTTCTGTAACAAATCTTGGGTTCGACAATCCAATTAAAATTCCTACAGAACCTTGA
>CAYPYC010000148.1:0-3723 GCA_964414905.1 uncultured Dehalococcoidia bacterium | reverse complement strand
ACATTAGGGCTCAGAGAGCTAGGTCTGCTTTCGTTAAAGGATTAAATACAACGTTTGAAAAAGTTGATTTATTATTAACTCCAACCATACCCGTATTAGCACCTGGGCTAGATGAAACAGAGATTTTAATCCAAGGCAAAAAGGAAGATCCATTACCTTTGCTATCTCGACTCACTAGGCCGTTTAATTTATCTGGTCATCCTGCAATTTCTCTACCTTGTGGGTTTTCTAATTCTGGATTACCAATCGGTTTTCAATTAGTTGCACCATACTTTAAAGAGCAACGGTTATTAAATGTTGGCCTCGCTTTTGAGAATGCAACTGACTGGATCAAACAACCTTCGTTGTAGCAATTTAGTTATGGAACAAAGCCAGATACGAATATTATCGAACTATGCGGAAAGTTTAGGTATTGATATACCTGAAACCGTATCTGTACAAAACAGAGAAATATGTGCGAATCAAATAAACTTCCATTATTTGGATTGGGGTAAATCAGACAACCCCCCAATCCTCTTTCTTCATGGATTGGCTCAAACTTGTCGCACCTGGGACTTAGTTGCATTAGCCTTATCTGATAACTATAGATCAATAACAATCGATCAAAGAGGTCATGGAGACTCAAGCTGGAGCACAAATCAAGATTATTCTCATGATACTTTATTGGATGACACCATAAAGATAATCGATAAGCTCAACCTTGATAAATTTATATTGGTCGGATTCTCAATGGGCGGAAAAACGGCCTTAAATTATGCTGCGGAAAACAGCAATAGATTATCTGCACTAGTTGTCGTAGATTCAGGACCAGAAAGTAATCCAAAAGGAACTGAAAGTGTCAGAAATTTCCTTGAGCAGCAATCTGATTTCAACTCAGTTGATGAATTAGTGAACAAAACCATGCAATACAACTCTACCAGACCTATAGAAAGTATCAGGGCCAGTGTGATGAACAGTATAAAACAACTGGATGATGGGAAATGGGTTTGGAAATATGACCCTGGAATCAAAAACAGAATCTCAAGTAGAGATAGTGAAATAAAGCTCCAAAGTCAATTATGGGAATCGGCCAATAAAATCGATTGTCCTACGCTTATTATACATGCTGCCAATAGCAATATATTGACAAAATCGACCGCAATTAAAATGCAGTCGATTATTAAAGGATCTAAACTAGTATCTATTAAAAATGCAAGTCACTTGGTCGTCGGAGATAATCCAGTTGATTTCATAAAAGAGCTGAAGGTATTCTTATCAACTATTTAGTTTGATAATAGGAAAAAATTACCTTATTATCCCATCTCCCCTCATGGCTTTAAGCGCATTTCCAAAAGCTTCAGCAGTACTATCGATTGTATTTTCATCATGAACCCCTGACACCATAAATCCTATTCCACCCATCATATCTACACCTTCATTCAGCATAGCCATTTTGACAGCTCCACTATATGCCTTGCATGCTCGAGCAATTTCAGAATGGTCTAGAGTGCACATATAACCATCACATGAACACTCAACGTCTAGCAAAATATGAACGATAGAAGATACTCCATGAGCATGTCCTTTAACTTCATACTTTGATAACTGTTCATTTAATCCGGCTTTCAATCTTATAGACATAGCGTCAGCATGACTATTTATAGGGTCTCTGTCTATTATCTTTAGGGTAGCTATTCCAGCTGCAGCAGTAGCAGGATTTGCATTAAAAGTACCATGGTGATCAACTCTGTTGGAACCAAGGTCAAAGGATAATTGCTCCATAATCTCTGCTTTTCCAGCCACAGCACCACCAGGCATCCCTCCAGCAACTATTTTGGCCATAGTTGTCAAATCAGGAATAACTGAAAATTTAGCCTGTGCTCCACCTTTAGATATTCTAAATCCACATATGACTTCATCCATTATCATTACGACATTATGCTTTTTGGTTAACTCTCTTACATTAGATAAGAAATATGGGTTTTGAATAGGATATTGTCCCCAATGTCCACCAGTAGGTTCTAATATAACTGCCGCGATATCATCTCTCGATTCTAAAACACTACTTAGTTCATCAATGTTAGGTTCGATTACGAGTGTACCTGTCATAGTTTCAGCTGGTATCCCTGTTTGTTCAGTAATGCCAGCTCCAGGAGAAGCATAGTCGTGCCAACCATGGAAATGTTCTCTAAATTTTACAATCTTATGTTTATCTGTGTAAGCTCGTGCTAACCTCATAGCCAATAACGTTGATTCCGTACCCGTTCCTGTAAATCTAACTCGTTCAGCCGAAGGAATTAATTTCTTGACCATTTCAGCCCATTCTAACTCTAGTGGATGTATTGTTCCCATATGAGTACCTGTAACCAATCTTTTCTCAATTTCTTTGGTAACCTCTGGATGTGAATTACCTAAAATAAGGGCCCCATATCCGGTCATATAGTCGGTTAATTGATTCCCATCCAAATCTGTTTTAATCACACCAGTCGCTGATTCAACAGCAACGGGAAAAGGTTTAACATCCCTAGACAAATGTCCTCCAGTAGGAATAACCTGTCTGACTTTTTGATACAATTCGTTGGATTTGGCAAATTTATTTGTATATGTTTCTACTATGTTTGACACTAAAGGCCTCCAGTAAAATATTGCGCGAGATTGGTTTTAAAATCGATTTCAGTAATATTATCTTTCATACAAAAATTTTACACTATTAATTAATTCTATTTTGTCATAATATCCTATTTAAAATAAGGGGATTTAGATATGAAAGCATCAATTAACTGGTACGGCTCATTTTCGGTTATTAATAAAATTTAGTGATGTTGGTCTTTTAAACTAATAAACATGTCTATTTTAAAATCAACAAATGATGCGTTTGGTGGAATCATATTAGAACCTAGTGATTTACCAACAGACACACAAATATTTGCTAATGACTTAGAGGAATCAATTAATCAGTGGCAAACAACAGACTCGAAACTCGTATGGTTGAAACTTATGATTTCTCAGTCACATTTGATTTACCCAGCAGTCAAATCAGGTTTTAATTTCCACCATACTTCTGATCAATCACTGATGTTGGTGATTAGATTAAAACCAAAAGCATTCATTCCACCCTTTGCATCTCACTATATTGGTATTGGAGGGGTGGCAATTAATTCAAATAGGGAAATTTTGGTGGTGAGAGAAAAATATGTCAGAAGAGGCCAAATAAATCAGCTTAAATTACCAGGAGGTGCAATAAATTCTGACGAGCATTTAGTTGATGGAGTTATACGAGAAGTATTAGAGGAAACTGGTGTTGAAACAGAATTCGTTTCAGTATCATCTTTTAGACATATACATGAATACCGATATGGCAAATCAGATATATACTTTGTAGCTTTACTCAAACCACTTTCAAATAAAATAACTGCCCAGACTGAAGAAATAGAAGAATGTAAATGGATGCCACTTCAAGAATATTTGAACTCACCGGAAATAAGCGATTTCAATAAAATTGTTGTTAAAAGCACTTTAATAAAGCCGAATTTCACATCTAAATTGATTCATGAATACCGTTCGCAAGATTTATACGAATTCTTTTTACCTGAATCGGTTGAAGATTCTAATTTAATAGATAGATATTTTTAAATAAATTTTGATAGAAACAAAAAACCGCAAAAACTGACCTCACAAAAATCATAACGGATAAAGTTTTTCTAGGTTTCCTCCAGTAATCAAATCTCTTTGGTCCTGAGTTAG
>CAYPYC010000147.1:0-3729 GCA_964414905.1 uncultured Dehalococcoidia bacterium | reverse complement strand
TTGATTTATTCTTTGTCTCCCATAATCACCTTCTTGAGAGAGTGATTTTAATTGAGGAATTATTGGGACAAGTATTTGCATTATTATTGATGAAGTAATATATGGGTACACTCCTAAAGCTGCGACACTGAAATCCGATAGGGCTCCGCCGCTGAACAAGTCTAAGAAACCCAATAAAGCTTGTTGTTCGAAGGCTTGTGATAATGCTTGTCCGTCTACTCCTGGAACAGCAACATGCGCAATAAATCTATAAACTAGCAACATTGCAAGTGTAAATATAATCTTACTTCTCAAATCTGGAACGCGCATTGCATCAATCATTGATTGAATCAATTGAGGTCTTTGTAGACTATTTTGGGTTGTACGGCTTTCTCTCAATCTTAAATTTCCTGGGCACTGCCGCCTGCAGATATGATTTTTGACTTAGCAGATGTTGAAAACTTGTGGGCTTTCACTTTAATTGGGTGGTCAATATCACCGGCACCTAAAATCTTAATGGGATTTTTTGCATTAGCAATAATTCCATTATCTATTAAATATGTTGGATCTATTAACGTATCTGATGGCAAGTGCGAAATTGAATTAATGTTTAGTATTGTATATTCGATACGGAATTTATTGTTAAACCCCCGAAGTTTTGGCAAGGATTTGGTTAGAGGTAGCTGCCCTCCTTGGAAATATATAGATACTCCTCCTCCACTGCGACTATTTTGCCCTTTTAGCCCCTTACCGGAATAGGTCCCTAGACCGCTTCCGTAGCCTCTCCCTCTCCTTTTCCGCGATTTAGTTGAGGCTTTCGATATAACCTCATGTTGTTTCATTGTATGGCTCCTGAAAATTTATGTTCAATTTATTTTTAAAAGGTGATTAACTTTAAAAATCATTCCTCGTATTGATGGTGAATCGGTATGGGTTATTGTTTCATTTAGGCGCTTAAACCCCAAACTTTTTATTGTTTTGTGCTGTCCTTTTGGATGTCCTATGGTACTTTTAATCCATGTAATCGAGATTTGGTTTGCCATGTTTTGTCACATAAATCCTTAAGTTAAAAATTTAAGCCTGATTTTTTGGATTTGTTATTAAAAGTCTACGTTGCTGTATTTCGGTTTCTCGATTTTTAAGCAATTGAAGTCCTTTAAGTGCGGCTTTCGAAGCGTTCACTGGATTAGAACTGCGCCTGACCTTTGTCAAAATGTCTTTTATCCCTGCTACCTCTACCACAGCTCTTACTGCTCCTCCTGCTATAACGCCGGTACCTGGCGACGCGGGCATCAATAACACTTCTGATGCACAAAATTTAGTTTTTACAACGTGCGGTATGGTATCGTTTTGTAAGTTTATAGATACCATGCTTTGCTGTGCCTGAGTAGATGCTTTTTTAACTGCATCTGGCACGGATTCGGATTTCCCACTACCTATACCCACCTTACCCTGTCCATCACCAACCACAACTACAGCGTTGAATCTGAGATGTCGACCACCTTTGACTACTTTTGCAACTCTTGAAATCTTAACTACTCTTTCACTTAGGGGCATTTCTTCTGCTGTTTGGTCATTCATACGATTGCCTTGATCTACATTTACAGTTGTCATTAAAACTTTAACCCCCCTTCTCTTGCTGCTTCTGCCAAAGATTTAACTCGACCATGATATTTAAATCCGCCTCTATCAAAAACCACCGATTTAATTCCTTTAGATTTAGCCCTATTAGCGATTAATCCGCCTATTATTTTTGCAGATTCGGTTTTACTTGAACCATTAGACCTACCCTCAGTTTCTAAAGTGGAAGCACTTGCGAGGGTACTTGCTGCTATATCATCTATTACTTGAGCATATATATGTTTAGAGCTTCTAAAAACGGCTAACCGTGGTCTCTCTTTTGAACCCGAAACCTTTTTCCTAACGCGCGCATGTCTTGATGTTAATTGTTTCCTTTTATTTGCTGAATGATTCATTTTAAAGTTATTCCGTCCTCCTTGCGCTCTTGCCAGGCTTAATGCGAACTTGCTCGCCTTGATAACGTATTCCTTTACCGGTATATGCATTGGGTGGTCTTACAGATCTTATCTCTGCAGATACTTGTCCCACTTTTTGCTTATCTATGCCTTTTACATGGATTAAGTTTTCTTGTACTTGTATTTCTATTCCTTCAGGAGGTGTTACTGTAACTGTGTGGCTTAACATCACACTAAGAGTTACGTTTTTGTCTTTTTGTTCTGCTCTATAACCAACCCCGACAATTTCGAGAGATTTCTGAAATCCTTCACTTACTCCTACTACGCAATTAGCGATTAATGACCTGGAAAGCCCATGCAATGCTTTTATGGGTTTATCAGAATTAGGTCTTTCTACATTTATATTGTTATCATCAACGTTTGCCTTTATTGGTCTAGGAATAGTTAATTCAAGAGACCCTTTAGGACCTTTTACGTTCAATTTGTCGTTATTTATATCCACGGTAACACCGTTTGGTATATTTATGGGTTTATTACCAATTCTAGACATAAGAACACCTCACCAAATATAGCATAGTAACTCTCCGCCAATATTTTGTTTCCAAGCTTGTTTACCAGTCATAATTCCTTTTGAGGTTGAAACAATAGACATGGCTAAGCCACCTTGGAATCTAGGAATCTCTCCTTTTTTAAAATAGACTCTTAAGCTTGGTTTACTCATCCTTTTTAATCCTTTGATAGCGGATTCACCTGCTTCTCTGTAACTTAATTTAATTTTCAAATTTACTTTCCCATCCGTTTCGTATTTATTGCTATCAAGGATGAAACCTGTTTGTTTTAAGATATTTGCAATAGATTCTTTAGTCTGTGAATAAGGCATCTCTACCGTGCCATGGCGCACAGCAGTAGCGTTTCGGATGCGAGTAAGCATGTCGCTTATAGAGTCTGTTACGGTCATATGTTCTCCCTTATAACTACCAGCTGGCCTTTTTTACACCTGGCAGCAATCCTTTTAATGCCATTTCCCTAAAACATATTCTGCAAAGGCCGAAATGTCTTATATATGCCCTTGGTCTTCCACAAGCATAGCATCTGTTAGTTTGCCTAACGGCATATTTCTGTGGTTTCCGCCATCTAGCTATTTTAGATTCTTTTGCCAAAAAAAATTCCTTTAATTTATTTTATATTTACTTTAATTTAATCCTATGCTACCTTTCTCGAATCATCATTCCTTTCAAAAGGCATGCCTAGTAACTCCAACATTCTTTTACTTTCTTCGTTGGTGTTAGATGAAGTAACTATTGAGATTTGTAAACCTCTCATTTTATCAACTGAACCATATTCGATCTCAGGAAAGATTATTTGTTCTCTTACCCCTAAGGAGTAGTTTCCTCTTCCATCAAATGAACCGGATGGTATACCGTGGAAATCTCTAATACGTGGTAGGGCTGAGATGATTAATCTTTCTAAAAATTCGTACATCCGCCTTTTACGTAAAGTCACCATAACTCCTATAATTTGTCCTTCTCTTAATTTATAGGTGGCTATTGATTTTTTTGCCTTGGTAGGAACTGGTTTTTGCCCAGATATTAAACTCAAGTCTCGAACGGCATTTTCCAATGCCCTAGAATTCACTAGAGCTTCTCCAAGACCTATATTCAAAACAATTTTCTCAATCCTGGGAACTTGCATGTTACTCGAATATTTAAATTCTTCTATTAAGGCAGAAGAAACAGTTGTTCGAAAATATTTTTCAATTGATGTCGGTTCTTTA
>CAYPYC010000146.1:3370-3733 GCA_964414905.1 uncultured Dehalococcoidia bacterium | reverse complement strand
GATGGTTCAAATATAAAAAGGTTAACGAATGACGCATATATAAAAAGCAATGTCTCCTGGTCACCAGATGGCAGATATATTCTATTTGTTTCAAGGCATAGCTGCTGGGATCCTGTTGATCTTTTAAAACATTGTTCTGATGCTATGGAGAAAAGAGAGGCAAGCGAGGAACTAGACCCAGATATATATGATCCTGAAATATACATAGTTGATACACGCCAAGATAATCCAGAACCAAACCAATTGACCCACAATTCAGTGCTAGATGAAGACCCAGTGTGGTCTCCCGATGGTTCAAAAATAGCCTTTGTGTCCTATCTGGATGGCGATGCAGAAATATTTACCATGTCCGCTACAGGCAGC
>CAYPYC010000146.1:0-3360 GCA_964414905.1 uncultured Dehalococcoidia bacterium | reverse complement strand
ATCAACAGCGCCTAACTAACAACATCTACGAAGACGTTAATCCTTCTTGGTAATATCCCGTAAATTATTTATACTAATACCCTACATCCAATGAGAAAGGTATAAAATTAGTAATCGTATTTACAAAAGAATAATCGTTAAAATAGGGACAACCCTTCTAACTGATAAAAATAACAACCTCAACACCGAAGTTATAAATCTCCTTGCCAAACAGATTGATTCTTTAAGATCAAATGGCGTACAGATTATTTTAGTATCTTCAGGTGCAGTAGCAGCTGGGCGGCAAATTTTAAAAAAACAAGAAGACAAAAACCCTATAGCAATCAGACAAGTTTTGGTAGTAACTGGTCAAATACAACTAATGAATCAATATATTGAAATATTTGAGGAATATGATATACCAATTGCGCAAGCCTTACTCACCCGCAAGGATGTATCAGACAGATTAAGCTATTTAAACATAAGGAATACCCTAATCAATTTATTAGAGATGAAGGTTTTACCAATTATCAATGAAAATGACGTGGTTGCAGTAGAAGAAATCGAAAATCATGATTTCGGCGACAACGATAATCTTTCTGCACTGGTTGCAAACCTAATAGATGCAGACCTACTAATTATTCTAGGCAAAACTCGTGGGGTCTTTACGTCAGATCCAAACATAGATCCAAAAGCCCAATTTCTGACAAATATCGACTTAATGAATCCAAATGTGAATTTAAATGCCGGAGGTCCTTCAGACACAAAAGGCAGAGGCGGAATGGCTACGAAACTACAAGCTGCTAAATTGGCCACCTCTTCAGGATCCAACGTAATAATATGTAACGGCTTGGAACCAGACATATTGCTCCGTTTAGTAAAAGGAGAGCAAATAGGATCGCTAATCTCTGCCACTAATTCTAAGCTGGAAAGCAGAAAAAGATGGATGATTAGTAACTTAACCAATACCGGATTTGTACAAATTGATCAGGGCGCCCAAAAAGCAATTCTTGATGGAAGCACAAGCCTATTGCCAGCTGGAATAATTAATATTCAAGGCATGTTTGCTAGAGGCGATATAGTGTCAATCCACGATAGCTATTCGAAACTGATTGCAGTAGGTATTTCTAATTATAGTGCTTCAGAATCAAAGAAGATTCAGGGCAACCAGTCAAATCAAATACATACTTTATTAGGTCATCATTACGGAGACGAACTCATCCATAGAGATAATATGGTAATCATTAATGATAAAGACGTTAATGTATAAATTATACTTTTATAAACAACCAATTGTTTCATTGAATCTAGGAGTTAGAGATGAATGAACTCACTAAAAAAGCTATGTTGTCTCAAGAAGCTTTTAAAACTTTGTCTCTTGCTGATAGCCAATATCGTAATTCTATGCTAGAAGAATTGGCTAATTCCTTGAACGATAATAAGAATCAGATACTAAATGAAAACAACCGTGATTACTCACAGAGTAAACTAATGAACGATAAAAGCTCAGCAACATTAGAGAGATTGCTTTTATCGAAAAAAAATATAGATGATATTATTACTGGCATTTTGAATATCCGTAATCTGCCTGATCCTATTGGTGATGTATTTGATGAACGCACGTTGGACAACGGGCTTAAAGTATACAAAAAAAGAGTGCCTCTAGGTGTAATAGGGGTTATATATGAAAGTAGACCAAACGTTACGATTGATATAAGTGCTTTATGCATAAAATCAGGAAATTGTGCTGTTCTTCGGGGAGGCAAAGAAGCCATATATACGAATATTTATTTAACTAAATTAATACAAGACTCTCTGAAAAACAATCACCTCCCAGCAAATTCTATAACTCTGATAGAAAATACCGACCGAGCTTTGGTAATTGAAATGCTTAAACTTAAGCAATACATAGACTTAGTAATACCACGCGGAAGCGCAAATTTGGTAAAATTAGTAGGAGAAAATGCTGAAATGCCTGCTGTGACAGGCGGAATCGGAATTTCACATATTTATATTGATTCAGAAGCAAATATTGAAAAGGCTGTTTCAATTTCTTCCAATGCAAAACTTTCAAATCCTTATGTATGTAATGCGTTAGATACGATTCTTGTAAATAAAACCATCGCTGATGAGTTTTTACCCCAAATTGTAGAAGAACTTTCTTCTCATGGAGTTGAAATCAGATGTGATAAACAGGCTTTAAATATAATAGGAAGCAAAAAAGGAAATGTTTCTCATGCTACAGACAATGATTGGGGTAAAGAATTTTTGTCACTGACCTTATCTATAAAAATAGTTGAAAATGTTGAGGAAGCGATATCACATATTCAAAATTTCACTTTTCGGGCCGGCCATACAGACACAATTGTTACAGAAAACAATCTGATTGCGCAGGTGTTCTTGAAACAAGTTGACTCCAGCGTAGTTATGGTCAATGCTAGTACGCGTTTTAACGACGGCGGACAACTTGGAATGGGAGCAGAAGTTGCCATAAGCACGAGTAAATTTCATGCAAGAGGTCCAATGGGTCTTGAATCATTAACTTCTTACAAATGGATAGTAGAGGGAGACGGACATATTAGAACATGATTGGCTTTTGAAATTATTCCAAAGGCATTTTAATATTTGTCAAACAATTTACCCCACTGTGTTTTCATTGCAGACTTAACCCTTTTACTCCCAACAAACCTAAGCCAATACTGATTATGATATAAGTTCGAAGCCCAATAGGCCCAAAGAACTATGGGAGTCCTCAATAAAATCTTTTCAAGCTTTTTAAGTGGGCCCCAGTAAATAAGCTTTTGGCCCCAACTAGCAAAAGTATCTTCATTGGATTTAAAATGCCAGTTGATTTTAGATATGTCTTCACCTAATATCTCTATTTCCCTAACATCACCACATCCTAAACCCTGATTATGTGCTAAATTAATAAATTTTATCGACATAGGGTCAAAACCCATAATTTTCGCCATTACAGCATCTACCGCTACCTGATCAGCTCCCGCAACAATAAGGTTTTTTTCGTGCCATTGCATTGCCCTAGGACCAGGACCATCACCTGCCAAAGAAGAATCAATCATAGCAAAAACACCTGTGTGAATTTCTTTTTGAACCGCAAGCAAATCTACGAGGGTTTCGTGAATTACAGAATGGGTCCAATGTCTTCTGTAATTTAACAATCCTCCAAAGGCATTTTTCATGGCTCCTGTAATTGTCGTAAATACATGAGTTTTGGCCGTTGGCAAATGCAATATATTTTTTCCAATCAAAACTTCTGGTATATATATACCTTCTGGAAAAATTTTATCCAGCGCCAACAATTTCGCTTTAGGTTTGTGGAGGACCCATTTAGTTGAGGGAAAATCCAAAAAAATATTTGGT
>CAYPYC010000145.1:2964-3750 GCA_964414905.1 uncultured Dehalococcoidia bacterium | reverse complement strand
ACAACAAATTTTGCGTATCTTGATCCGAATTTCAAATGGGAAAATATTTCAGAAGGACCAGTTACATTAAACTACCACGGACCTGTCAAATCGCGAGCTGAAAAAATACTAGCCGCAATTGTGGAAACATTAGAAAAGGTAGGTCCAGTTTTAGGTGCAGATATCGATGATCCCATCATGGTAACAATGTACAACAATGGTAAAGAAATGATTGATGCGCAACCACCTCAAAGTTCTACCCAAGGGAGAGAATTAATTACTGAAGGCCAGGCTTTTTCCAATTTTGGGACTTTACACTTAATAGGAGGGGATAGAAATTCAATCGGCACTGCCTCTCATGAAGTAACTCATATACTAGTTCACAGAGCAGGAGAAGGTGTTTTCCGAAAAGTTCCAACTTGGCTAAATGAGGGTTTAGCAGAATGGGCCAACATAGATCCTGCAATGTCTTATGATATCGCATTAGAATTTGCTGTAGCTACTGATAGAGTCCCAATTATAACAAAGGGTATTACCATGCCTGGCAAACCAGAAGATGCAATAATATTTTACGGGGCTTCGAGAAGTATAGTGACATATTTGATATCAGAATATGGCGCTCAAAAAATGTACTCTCTACTATCCGAATTAAAATCAGACGTTAAATTAGAAGATTCTATACAAAAAGTTTATGGTTTTGACACTGTAACCCTTGAAAATACTTGGCGTAATAAAATCGGTGCAAAAGAATATAAAGCAAATAAATCATCTTTAATAGTACCAACTGCCGAACCAATAAAAACTATT
>CAYPYC010000145.1:0-2954 GCA_964414905.1 uncultured Dehalococcoidia bacterium | reverse complement strand
TTAGCCTTAATGACGATTCTCAAATCACCAAAGGTGGACTAGAAACTAACTCGGACGATACAGATACAAAACCAAGTACTGGCTGTAGTTTATTTGCTGTGAATAATACCGACAACATAGACCTGGGTATTTTAAGTTTATTGGTATTTTTGATTTTATTTAAATCAAAACTTGATTAACTGACGTGGATTTATAGAATGCTTATTGCGTCCTTGGGTTGAAAACGTCGTTTAGAGCATCTCCTAATAAACTCCAGCAAAAGATTAGTAACCAACTTACTATACCGGGAGCAAGAATCATCCAAGGCTCATTTCGTAAAACACTAACATGGCCAGCTTCATAAAGCATGATACCTAAACTAGGCCTAGGTGGTTGAATACCCACCCCAACCCAACTCAAAAATATTTCAACACCTACCATAGTGCCCATACTCATAGTAATACTCACAATTAATGGACTAATAGCATTTGGCAAAATATGCCTGAATAATATTCTAGGAGTTGACGCACCTAAAGCTCTAGCAGCTTCGACATACGGCGATTCTCTAAGAAACAACACCTGCCCTCTAACTAATCTAGCAGTACTAAACCATCCAAAAACAACAAGAGCAAAAGATATTACTAGATAATCAGCAACACCTGCAGATATCAATCCACTCAAAAAAGTATTATCTTCTAACCAAATCATCCCATTTTTGATTCTACCTCTCAATGTAGCTGCAATCATCAAAACCAAGAAAAAAGTTGGTACAACGCTTAATACTTCCCCCGACCTCATAATTAATGCATCTACAACCTTGCCGTAATATCCAGCTGCCAAACCTAAAGTTACGCCCAAAAGTAATCCACCACTCAACATACCTATCATGGTTAAAATGACAGTGTTTTGAACAGCCCAATGGACTCTCGTAAATAAATCTCTTCCTGCCCTATCAGTACCAGCCCAATGTTCCCAACTAGGCGGTTGACGAATTGCTTGATAATCTGGTTCTGAATAAGAATATCTAGAAATAACCGGTGAAAATATTCCTAAGGAATAAATAACAATTATTACTATTAGGCAAAAAACCGCAATTTTTTTTCTAACCAGTCTAGATAAAGCTCTGGAAAAATGTCCTTTTGGCTTATCTTCGTTTAATTCTATTTGATCTAAAGTAACCAATTCACCTTAACCTTGCTAGTTATATCTTATTCTAGGATCAATCAATGTATAACAGATATCCGCTAATAAAGTGCCGATTACAAAAAACGTAGCTGCAATCATAGTAATAGCCATTAATACGGGAAAATCCCTTTGGAATACTGATTCAACAGCAAAATATCCTATCCCAGGAATACCTAAAATCCTCTCCGTTATCAACGCTCCGCCTATTAATCCCGCTAA
Source organism: uncultured Dehalococcoidia bacterium (assembly GCA_964414905.1). Classification (GTDB taxonomy): domain Bacteria; phylum Chloroflexota; class Dehalococcoidia; order Lucifugimonadales; family OSU-TB39; genus OSU-TB39. The sequence continues at coordinate 1,571 of CAYPYC010000145.1, read as the reverse complement.
TGAAAAAGCTAATATAGTTACAATAGGTATAATTGCATTTCTAAGAACATGTCTAGCATCTATGGTAAATACCCCCAAACCCTTTGATTTGGCTGTCCTGACAAAGTCCTGACCTAAAACATCTAACGTACTAGCTCTCATAAGTCGCACAAAAAACGCTATACCTGGTGTTCCCAATGTAATTGCAGGAATAATGATTCTCGTATCCCATAGCCCTCCCCAACCCGAGCACGGCAACCATCCCAATTTCAAACAAAATAACCACAATAGAGTTGGTACGCTGATCATTGGTAATATAGCCATTAATGAAAGTGCAGCTATTATAATAATCGGATCTATTGCATAACCTTGTTTATGAGCAACATAAAACCCTAATGGCAATCCAAATATTACACTAATAGCCAAAGCTACAAAGCTTAATTGCGCCGACACCCACATTTTGGGAATTATTAAGTCTTTAACAGATTGCCCAGGATATCTTAAACTTTCCCCAAAATCACCTTTTGCAAAACTAAATACGTAGTCAAAATATTGAACCCAAAAAGGACGATCTAAACCTAGTTCGTGCCTTAACCTCTCAGCAGCTTCTGGCCTCGCTTTCGCACCAAGCATTACCGTTACTGGATCACCTGGAGCTACCCTGAACAAAAAAAAAGTTATCAGCGAAACAGCCAACAACAAAGCCGGCAACCAAAATAATCTTCTAGCTATATACATCCCCATTTGTCAGGTGCTTACCACTTATATATTCACAAATAAAACCATCTCGTAAATTATTTAACTTTAACTATCCAAATTTATCAAGTGCAACTTAGGAATAATCATAGGAGTCATTTCAAATCCTTTGACATGAGGTTTTACTAATATATAACTGTCGCCAGTAAACCACAAAGGCAGCCAAGCTGCATCGTCCAGTATCAATTGTTCAGCTTTGTTATAAAGAGACATTCTACTTATAATATCTGGTTCCACTCTGGCTTTTTCTAATAGCGCATCTACTTCTTTGTTAGCATACGCCCCGTGATTCATACTACTTTCTGAATGAAACAAGATATCTAAAAAGTCTTGGGGGTCAGGATAATCAGCTGACCAACCCAAACCAGCATAAGCTTGAAAAGATTGTTTATCAAGTTCATCCAAATATGTAGCCCATTCAACTTGTTGAATATCAACCTCAACCCCTAGAACTTGCTTCCACATTTCAATTATCACCTCTAAATCCAATCCTATAGTTCCACCAGTACCAGGAACACTTATTGTGATTCTGGGTCTAGTCGTAGCATCTGCGTATTGTGATTCAGACATCAACTTTTTAGCTAATTCCGGATCATAATTCAAACCAACCACATCTGGGCTATGCCCAGGAAAACCCTTGGGTAGAATTGAATAGGCAGGTTTAATTAAACCTGACATCACTTCTTTGGCGATTAAATCCTTATCTACGGCATGGTTTAATGCTTGTCTAAATTTCGGATCATCAAAAGGTGCTATAGCTCCATTAAAACCTATATATCCAATTTGAAATGATGGCGGTACGGCTCTCAAATCTTTGTTCAATGGCTCTTCGGGGT
>CAYPYC010000144.1:0-3752 GCA_964414905.1 uncultured Dehalococcoidia bacterium | reverse complement strand
AATTGGAGCTAGTTTTTAAAAAGTTCACATGCTTCAAAATTAACCAAATATAACTTACTATTATTATATGGACCACTGTTTTTATTTAGCTCTACTCCAGCCCTTTCAGCCAAAATTTTCAACGCTTCGGTGAAATTGATTTTTTCTATTCTTATAACTAATTCAATTACATCCCCCCCAACTCCACAGGAACCAAAACAATGCCAAGTCTGACGTTCTGGATTAATAATGAACGACGGGGTTTTTTCCGTATGAAATGGGCATAAAGATTTATAATTGCTACCTGCTTTTGTAACTTTTAAATAATCAGATGCAATATCAATAATATCTAATCTTTGTTTAATTAATTCTATCGATTCCAAATTTCATCCTTTTAATTTGAAATGTGATAAGACTCTACTGTATCTAAGATTCTGTTTCGGTGATAATGCTGTTGACTGACATCATTTTGGACAAAATGCTCATTGAAGTTAATGCATGTGAATAAACATGCTCTATATTTGTCAAGATCTCAATCAGATTGGATTCATCAAAATCTTTTTCAGTTGAACAAAGTGATTGAATCTGTTTGTCCATCATCTTGCAAGAAGCCCACATATGCGATAGGTCAGAAGCCAGACCAATCGCTTCTTTCGGATTTATGTTGATTTCCTTCGTACCTTCTAATTTTACCAATATGCTATGAGCTAAAGTAGAGGATTGCTCAGCATAATCAGACATAGATTGTTTCACTCCCTGTTCTTCACTACTATTGTTCACAACCCCTCCTTAAAATATCTACTAACAATGTCATCCCATTTATATGGATGCAAAATGTTTCAAATAATCCATCCATTGTTCCCTGATCAATTCTAAAGCCTGCGTCCTTTCAGGGTCTTCCATAACTGAAATTTCGCGAAAAACATCTTTCCATATCTTGCTTGCTTCAGTATTCCAATCATCAAAATGCCTTCCGTCGATATCACTTTGAATACTCTTTATATGAAATTCGACCATCGAAATTTTAGCTTGTATTTGTTGTAAATTAATGCTGTTCAAATATCAATCCCTCTACCTTTTTCTATGCCAAGGGTTACCCCGGGCTTTAACCTTTCAGCCAGTCTTGCGGCATAATAATCTGTCATACCTGAAATAAAATCGACTATGGTCAAGCCATTTTCATTGTTCTGTTCGGATAATTTCGAAGGGTTTCCTTGGAAATATTCGTACAGCACCCTAACAATCCTACGAGCTGCATTGCCTTGTTCACTAATGTCCTCAGGCTCATATACTCTTTCAAACATAAAGTCTCTAAGATCATTCATTGCTTTTTTTACTGCTTCACTCATTTGTATCTGTACTTTACATGAATTAACATCGGTGCGAAATCCAGATATGTTTTCATTAGTTAATACCAAATCGTTTACTAAAGTGTTTATCCTTTTGGCATGTGTGTTGCCAAGGATATCAATTACTTCTTTAGGGATTTCGTTAGGAGATAAAACTCCTGACCGAAAAGCGTCACCCAAATCATGATTGAGGTACGCAACAGCATCTGAAATACGAACAATCTGACCCTCTAGCGATATGTCGGGTATGATTTGTTTTGTTAAAAAATCTCCTTTGGGCTTAGAATGATTAACTATTCCATTTCTTACTTCCCAAGTTAAATTTAATCCCTTACCTTGTTTTTCAACAAAATCAACCGTTCTTAAACTCTGGTGGGAATGCCTAAAACCACCTGGAAGTAATTCATTTAATTCCGCCTCTCCTACGTGACCAAACGGTGTATGTCCTAAATCATGACCAAGTGCTATCGCCTCACTTAGGTCTTCATTCAAATTCAATGCTCTAGTCAAAGTCCTAGCTATTTGTGAAACCTCCAATGTATGAGTCAACCTGGTAACATAATGGTCGCCAGTAGGAGCTATAAATACTTGTGTTTTGTGCTTCAACCTTCTAAATGCCTTTGAATGAACAACCCTGTCTCTGTCTCTCTGAAATTCGGTTCTAATCGGATCTAATTCCTCAGGTTGTTTTCGCCCAGCAGTCTCAAAGGATCTTTTCGCATGGGGAGATAAGCGGTTTTCCTTTTCCTCTATATGTTTTCTAATATCCATTACGAGAATAAAATCCTTTTAAATGTAGTGTTTAAACACAAATCTTTTAAACATATCGTTTCGAAATAATATCACAGCTAGTTACGCTTAGATATCATGAGATTTCAACATGGTTATGGTTTTGGAAAGCCGTTTTTCCAACGTTCAATTAACTTGTTTTGTACAACAAAAGTTTTTGTTTAATATCGACTTGACGAATAAGACTAGCTTAACAATAATCCTATATTAAAATGTTTGATTTTATTTATTAATCAAGCAATAAGGAGAACACCATGCCTACAACTAAAATAGGTTTTGTTGGTTTGGGAATAATGGGTAAACCAATGGCAAAAAATCTTATCGATGCCGGATACTCGTTGACAGTTTTTGACATAAATGAAGTTGCAGTTAATGAACTTGTAGCATATGGCAGCACCAAAGCAAATTCGGGTAGAGAGATATCTGAATTGAGCGATTGCATCATCACAATGGTCCCCGATTCTGCAGACTCAGAAAAAGCCATACTAGGAAATAATGGAGTACTTCAAGGGGCATCTTCTGGCAAAACAATCATTGATATGAGTTCAATCGCTCCAGGAGTATCTCAAAAAATAGCGAAAATGTGTGAAGCCAATGAAGTTAACTTTTTAGATGCACCCGTTAGCGGAGGAGAGCCAAAGGCTATAGATGGCAGCTTGGCAATCATGGCAGGAGGCAAAGAAAATATATTCACACAATGCAAACCGATATTTGAAGTTTTAGGGGGCAGCGTGGTTCTATGTGGGGGCTATGGAGCAGGAAATACTACCAAATTAGCTAATCAAATAATAGTAGCAGCAAATATCGAAGCCGTCGCAGAAGCTCTCGTTCTGGCAAAAAAAGCAGGCCTAAATCCCTCCATAGTGTTCGATGCCATAAAAGGGGGGCTCGCAGGAAGTACTGTATTGAATGCAAAGGCACCTATGATGATAAATGGAGATTTCAATCCAGGCTTTAGAATAAAACTCCATCAAAAAGATTTACATAATGCTTTACTAACAGGAAAAGAGTTAGGAGTTCCTTTGCCTGTTACTAGTTTGATACAACAAATGATCGGTTCTTTAATGAATAAAGGAAAGGGAGAGCTTGATCATTCTGCTATAGCAAACTTTTTAGAAGACCTAGCTCAAATCGACATAAAAGAGTAATTTGTTTCAGGAGATATTATGGCCAAAGACACAATTATTGGTTCAGACAAATTTAAATTCAAAGTAATTGGAAATTGGGAAAAGCTACCTCCCGGCTTTAATTGGAACGAAACTGCAGGAGTTATAGCAGATAATAATGATGATATTTATGTCTTTAATAGAGGCAATCATCCAGTAATTATTTTTGACCGGCTAGGTAATTTCAAATCTTCTTGGGGAGAAGGTCTTTTTACCAGACCACACGGCTTAACTTTGGCTCCCGACAACACAATCTTCTGCGCCGACGACGGAGACCATACAATTCGTAAATGCACTATTAAAGGCAAAGTATTGATGACTCTCGGCAATCCGGGTCAGGCTTCACAATATCAGAGCGGATATCCTTTTCATCGACCAACAGACATCGCATTCGACCCTCAGACCCATGACATATATGTCTCCGATGGATATGGCAATTCCAAAGTGCACAAGTATAGCCCAGATGGAA
>CAYPYC010000143.1:525-3838 GCA_964414905.1 uncultured Dehalococcoidia bacterium | reverse complement strand
TTTTTCAACAAAATCATAATCTCTTATATCTCCTAAAATAACCTCAATATCTTTGAGAAAACCTGTTGGAATTGAGCGAAAACCTGAATTTGGCTATGATGATGCTAATGCCATCGTAGAAATATATGGTAGTGATTCTAATGAAGATAAATTCAGTTATATTCTTACTGTAGGTTCTGAATATTCTGGAACAGAATCAAATGTTAATGATGTTCTTTTTTATGTTAAAGCAACAAATAAAGATTACTGGGTGCTTGTACCAGAATACGAGGTTTTAGAGATAGTCGAAGTAGATTATGATTATTTTCTTAAGTAAAAAATTTTCGGAGCCTAGATATGAATAGAAATCCCGTAGAATTGCGAGCAGATGATGTTAGGGTTTGGGAGGAAGATCTCAATGAGTTTGTCCCACAGAAAATATATGATTGCCATATACACATGTTTGATAAAAAATATGTAGATAAGAAATATCATGGAGACCTCCATTTTGGTGATGCTGATCACGAAACCCTGCGGATATGGTCAAATAAATTATTTCCAGGAAGAGAATCCCACTATCTGGTACTAGGCTGTCCACATCTTGGTACTGATGTGAATCAGCATAATCAAATGATACAAAGAGAATTAAGTAGTGACCCATTATCTAGAGCTAATAGATTGACAACACCTGATAGTAGTCTTTCAGATATAGAAAAAGATATAAAACATAATGGGTTTATAGGCCTTAAAGTCTATCGTATATATTCTGTGACAGGCGATAAAGATGAATGTAGGATTAAAGATTTTTTACCTGAAGAACAACTAGAATTAGCTAATGATTTAGGTTGTTGGGTAACTCTGCATATGGCTAAGCAGCTTGGTGGGGGGGATCCTGAAAACCTATCAGATCTAGAAAAATATACAATTAAATATCCTAATATAAAATGGATTTTAGCTCATTGTGCTAGAAGTTTTACCTATTATCAGATAAATAAAGGAATAGAAAGATTACGCGATATGCCAAATATCTGGTATGACCTTTCTGCAGTATGTGATACGACAGTTTTTTATACATTGTTTAGTAAAGAAAATCATAAACGAATATTTTTCGGAACAGATGGAATAGATTCTACGAATTTCCACGGATCTTATTTTGCCATGGGTAGAGCATGGAAAATGTTAGATGTTGATAATTGGGGTGCAGAGCAATTTGATCATACAGAATTTAGACCTATCTTAGCTATTTATGAACAATTACTGGCCATAAAGCATGCATCTGCAATGGTTGGATTCACTAAAGACCAGGTTGAAGATATATTTTGGCGAAATGCCACCGAAGCTTTGAATATAGATTGGTAATGGTTCTGCTTAAGTAATACTGTATAGTATTTTTGATTATAATTTTATTTTGGACTTACTTACCCGGCGTTCTTTCCATGAAGTTGTTCCTGTCATATTCGTAAATACCGAATGTATTCCGATGGATATCGTGACGAATATTATTATTGGATATATCAATACCGTAAGTAAGTTATGATTGAATTTTATACATGTTACTAACCATGATAAAGACAGCATTATCATACTAAAATATGATAAGAAGATAAGAAATTGGTCAGAAGTTCCATATAAGGAATAGTTGATAATGTATAGTTGAGGAAGGATGGCTAATGAAGATAATATTGCAACGGCCAATATAAAAGCGCTGATTCTGTAATCAAATACTGGAAAGATACTCCTTGATAGTCCTGTAAAAGCTTCTCTAGAACGTGAGTACATACGGGTTGTGACGTCTTTGCTACCGTCGTATAAGCTCCATTTTAAACCGTTTCTCTTTATTTCCCTGCCCAGTTCAAAGTCATCCAATAAATTTTCTCTTAAGTAGCTATGACCTCCAATTGATATGTATGCCTCTTTTCTAAACATCATAAATTGTCCGAAATTGGCAGAAAGATAAGCAGATTTAGATGAAGATGCTAATTTTACGGGTAACCAGCATAAGGTCATCCAGTCAATGAATGGAAATGTTAATTTTTCTATTAAGCAATTAGCTTTTCTTCCCGGAACAAGAGAGAGCAAGTCACTGTTTTGTTTATTCATTGCGAGGACCGCTTTTGATACTATGGTGTTAGTTAGAACAGTATCTGCATCCATGAACAATATGATTGTTCCTTTAGCAGATTCGCTTAATTGATGACAGGCCCAATGTTTCCCTATCCACCCATCCGGTAGGTCATTCCCCTGTAATAGTTGAATCCGCTTGTCTATCTTTTGATAATCTTCTACTAATTCTGGAGTTTGGTCAGTAGATCGGTCGTTAAGTACCAATATTTCGATATTCGAATAATCTAGGTTTATTAATGAATCGAGACATCGTTTAAGGTTGTGATATTCGTTACGTGCAGGGATAAGAATAGAAACTAGCTCGGTATCTTGTTCATCAGGGAGAATTTTTAGTCGTTTGAGGTTTCTAAGGTTGGATTGAGCAATAGATACCAGCACAGTGGATAGAAAGGCTACTGCTAAAATTATTAATGTTTCTAAATCTGTATAGCCAGCCTCTAAATTCAATTCTAGTTTTCATTGCATCCCAATGTTTTATTATGATAATTACCATATTTACAATCCATATAGGTATTAGATACTTAACAGGTATGATAAGTAAAGGTAAATTGGGGGCGACTAAAGAAAGACAAATAATCATACCTGCCATGCTTATCATGATAGTCCAAACATGAGTTTTTTGTATCAGTTGTAATAATCCCATAAACGGAACCATAATTAAAAAGGCTAAGCCTGCTGAAATACCTATCCATACACCAGCAGTGACAGATAAAGCTTTACTACCTTTAAATCCTAATAGGGGAGAAAATGCAATCCCGGACACAGGTGCTACTACTATTAACGTCACAATTGCTATGTTTGGGTTCTCTATTCTAGAAAAATAATATTCTGTTCCTAGATAAACAGGGATTGCTCCTTTAGATACATCTAATAGGAATCCAAGTAATCCTGTTTTCCAACCTGCAGATTTCCATAGGTTTGTTGCTCCTGGGTTACCATCTCCGGTGTTTGTTATATCAATATTCGCCAATTTCCCAAGGTAGTAAGTGATAGGAATACAGCCGAATACAAACCCCAAAACAATAAACGCAAAATTTGTCAGTATCAATTCTTTATCACCTTATGATTAGAACGGCAATTAACCTAATCAGGAAATTAGTGAAATAATATCTTGAGCACTGTTATTTATCAAGAGTTCTATTACTGCAGGCGTGGACTAGAAAGGTCTTATTTGTGTGATAATTTTATGTTAACTGGAGGTAGTGTATTC
>CAYPYC010000143.1:0-515 GCA_964414905.1 uncultured Dehalococcoidia bacterium | reverse complement strand
ATCTTCAGATAGAAATTCTTTAATCCTTTCAGTATATTTCTGGTAGAGGAACCCACTTATCAAAAAGATCAATCCTAATATTATAAATAAAGATACCCTATATACATTTTCAAGGCTCCATAAATCGTATACGTACAATTTAATAATAGGTGCAAACATCAAACCTATTCCAGCTAATCTGACTTTTGATAATCGGATAATAATTCCAGTGGAAATTATAATAATTGCATAGATTGCCCATACTAGACTAAGGCTTAAACTTTTGATGTTATTCAAATCTTCGATGTTGCCGAAGAAATAGTCTATTGTTTTGATTACTTCCAAATTCAAAATGGAAAAAGTAAGTATATTTGCCGTTACAATCAAAATAGCTAGTATATATTTTTTTTCAACTATCCAGTCTTCTAAATCAGGCATTTTAATTTTCAAAGGATGATGGAAATCCCATTTTTTAGTTATATATGCACTGAAATATATTGCAAGTATACCTGTTAAAAATGACAGAACTGTATAGT
>CAYPYC010000142.1:0-3856 GCA_964414905.1 uncultured Dehalococcoidia bacterium | reverse complement strand
GCATCAAGATTTGTGGGCGTTTGAGGATTCGGCAAATGACACAAACGTTATTACTGTGTGGGTTCCTATTACACAAGCAAACGAACAAAATGGTTGTCTCGTTGTGGTTCCCGGCAGTCATAAACTAGGTGAACTTTCAACACATTGTGCCCCTTCTGAAACTAACCCTGGATTCAAAGGTATACCAGATCAAATAGTCTCATCAAATAGAGTAACACTACCAGCTAACCCTGGTGACGTTATAATCTTAGATAAGTTAACACAGCACTGTTCCCTAGAAAATAAAAGCGACCAATTACGTTGGAGTTATGACTTAAGATACCAATCAGCTGACCAGCCTGCTGGCCAAGGAATAAGACAACCTTGGATGGCAAGAAGCAAATCAAATCCAAACTCTGTTTTCAAAACATTTGAAGAATGGAGCGGCTATTGGTCAGATATCAAACAAACAGAATACAACGACGGTTTAACTGGTTGGACTAGATTTTCTCTAAATGACCCACTTTGTTTTTAAATAATAACTAAAATATTCTGCAACACAATTTTCATTAATTAGGAGTAACGATATTGGCTAAAGTTTTCATCCCGTCTCTTATGCAAAAACTTACCGATGGACAAGACATTCTCGACATAAACGGTGCAACTGTAAGGGAAATAATAGAAAACCTAGAACAAAACTATCCTGGGATAAAAGTTAGGCTAGTTGATAAATACAAAATGAAATCTAATATATCCGTTGCAGTTGATGGGGAAGTTAGTCCTCTTGGTCTATTAGAAAAAGTGTCTGAAAACAGTGAAGTTCACTTTATACCCGCCGTAGGTGGCGGATGCATTAATAATCCGGAGAAAGTTTCTAATGAAAAATCATGAATACAAAGGAGTTATTGTCCCAATAGTAACCCCTTTTACAACTGAGGAAAAGGTTGACGTTAATTCACTTAAAAATCTAGTACGTTATTTGATTGATGGTGGTGTACATGGTATTTGGGCTGCTGGTACTAGCGGGGAGTTTTCAGCTTTAACAGACCCCGAGAGATTAAAGGTTATGGAAACCGTTGTTGAAGAGGTAAATAATAGAATTCCCATTATCGGCAATATAAGCGCTACAAGTACTAAATTGGCAATTAAATTGGCAAAAGAATGTAACAGCATAGGCGTAGATGGACTAGCAGTAACACCCCCCTATTATTATGACTCTAGCCAAAGTGAACTTATAGACCATTTTGTACAAATAAAAAATCAAACAAGCCTGCCATTATGGGTCTACAATATACCTTCTACAGTAAAAACTACAGTCAATCCATCCACAATCGCCTCACTGGCTAAAGATTCTATTGTAGTAGGAATTAAGGATAGTTCTGGAACTGGTGAAAAACTAGCTGAATTAACTTATATATGTAAACGCGACAATATAGACTTAAAAACATTTCTAGGTTCCGTATACAGAATGCCATATGCACAAAAATTAGATGCTCATGGAGTAATCCCAAGTGACGCAAACTTAATTCCCTCATATGCAGTTAAAGCTTGGGAATCTGGAATAATAAACTCAAGCACACAAGCAACGCTTTATATGAACAAGATTGATGCGGCTCGTAAAATACAAAGTCTTTCCAAATCAGGTTCCGATATATCTTCAAAACTTGCTGGAATAAAATCTGGGTTAAAGGAACTGGGAATCATTGAATCTGACAATATGTCTTCTCCATTAAAGTCCCTTACTAAAGAAGAAAAACAACCAATTAAAAACATCCTAAAATCAGCAGGGTTACTGTAAGCTCTGCATTTATACGAACATCGGTAATGGACTACTGCCATTCGCTTTGATACCATTAAACTAGTAATATAAATATTTCTAAAAAATAGTTACATTTTTAATATGAATACAAATCACGAACAATATACATTTTCCAAATTTGCCAGCAACAGCTTCTATAGAAATCAAAACTCTGAATTGATTGATTTATTGGATATCGGAGATAAACAAAAAATTGTGGACTTAGCTTGCGGAACAGGCGGAGTCACCAGATTACTGTTTGAAAGGCTAAAAAATGCTAGAGATGCTGTCGTTATTGGAATAGATCATTCTTCAATTGCTATAAAACAAGCGATTGAAGATTTTAATGATGTTAAATCATCTGCAGTTCAATTTGTACAAGGAGGGATCGAACATCTATCTACCTCTGTTAAAGACAAAGTTGATACAATAGTCCTTTGCAATGCGATTCATTATATTCCGGATAAGGATACATTATTAACTGACATTAACAAAGCGCTTCATCCCGGAGGCAAATTTGCATTCAATACAACTTTTTTCGAAGGTGCTCATTTACCAGAAACATTAAAGTTCTATAGGGTATGGATGCTCAAAGCTATGCGCCATCTAAAATCCGAATATGGGTTATCTATTAACAGATCTGACAAAGTTGAATCGAGAAAACAATTGACCCCTGACGATTATAAAAACCTGCTAAATAAAAATGGGTTCCATATATCTATTCAGGAAATCAAAACGGTTCAATTTACTAAAGAAGGCTTTCTTGACATAAGTAAATTCGATGACTTTATAAAAGGTACTCTTCCTGGAGTCCCGCTAGATAAAGCTAGTAAATCATTACAAGCAGGAGTACATCAAGCATTTGAAGAACTAAACTTGAAATATGTTTTACGTAACTGGCTAGACGTAGTCGCTATACGAAGATAAGTTTTAATCGGCAGTTTACATAGTAAACACTTGAACTGGAAGATTCCACCAAACAATCAAAAGGTACTTTAATTATGGAAAAATTGAATTTGAATGTAACAAACAGAACAATTACTGGTAAAAAGGTCAAAACCCTCAGAAATCAAGGCTTAATCCCTATGAACATGTTTGGGTATGGGACTGACTCTCAGGCACTTCAATGTGACCTTTCACAGCTTAATAAGATTTTACCTGTAGCAGGTACTAACATACCAATATCAATTAACATTGGTGGTGAAACCAAAGATGCTTCTGAAACCATATGCTTTGTTAGAGATTTGCAATGGGATCCAATATCTGACAAATTACTTCATGTGGATTTGTATAGGGTGGACACTTCAAGAACGGTTACTATTGAAGTCCCAATAACATTAACTGGTACATCAGATGCCATAATAAACATGGGAGGCACTTTAATTCAACCCGTATCGTCCGTTACCGTACAAGGGCTACCTTTGAATATACCAACAGAATTTGTATTGGATATTTCCGTTTTAGATGGCTTTGACAAATCAATTTTAATATCTGACCTTGAAACTGATGACTCAATAGAATTAATGAACCCTGAAGATCAAATGTTAGCTAGAGTTCTACCTCCAAGAATAGAAGAAGAACCTGTGGTAGAGACTGAAGAAGGAGAAGAAGGAGAAGTAGGTATAGAAGGTGAAGAAGGTACAGGGGAACTTGGTGGAGAACAAGAGCCTACAGAAGGTGAACAACAAACCGAGTAAAAATAGTCATAAACTTCTACCAAATTATATAATTAAGCAATTATTGATGGTACAAGTTATTGTTGGCAATTATTGTCACTAAATTTACTGATTCTAGTCGATCCTAATTTGTTTTTCACAATGGTAATAGATATAGAATCAAATTAAGATAAGTATGTTGATTTCTATATCTAACCCAAATAGCTATACAATATAATTTAAAAATGCACTTTCCAATCTTAGAGCAAACTCTCAGATCCAACGCTGAATATGAAAACACACTGACCGCGATTCAAGACAGCATAAATACCGATAGTGTAGTTCCCGAGCAATTAACGCCTTTTTTTATTTATACCATTTGGAAAGATTTAGGAACAGATGTTGTTATTATTACTCCGGATGA
>CAYPYC010000141.1:3585-3885 GCA_964414905.1 uncultured Dehalococcoidia bacterium | reverse complement strand
GTTGCCCGCGGATTAATAGATTCAGACCAATCTAAAAATATATTAGAATATTATAAGGTCACCGCAGACACTCTTAAAACCGGTCGTACTTATGCGAGGTTGGTAACAATATTAGCAACTTTTGGAGCTATATTGTTGGGTTTAGGAGTAATATTATTTTTCGCTTCTAATTGGGATGAATTTTCTTTTTATTTCAAATTTGCCTTAGTGATCATGTTGTTAATTGGGTCTAATTCTATAGCCTATTTCTTAAAATATATAAAAAAATATGAAAGAATAGGAACTGGTTTATTCGGGTTA
>CAYPYC010000141.1:612-3575 GCA_964414905.1 uncultured Dehalococcoidia bacterium | reverse complement strand
TAGTAACCTTGGTGCAAAAAAAGCCCTCTCGTGTAATCCAGATTTTCTTATTTGGTGTTTTGCAGGGATATTTCCAATATCATATTTGATTAAATCGAGATTGGTTTTAATATTGGCTACAGCGATTGGAATAATTTGGTTTGGATGGAGATTTAGTGAGTTGTTTCATGAAGATTTGACTCCAATTTTACTTTTGTCCGGAGCTATTTCTTTTGGAACTGTGCTATATCTAATAGGAATACTACACAATGGATTTTTGAATACCCGTGTGTTTGGAAACACTTATATTTTATTTAGCTCAATTATTTCAATCGGAGCTTTATATTTATTGTCCTTCGCCGATATTCACGAGGATCTTGAAGGTGTTTTAGTTATTAATACAGTTGCAGTCATACCGCTAATTATTAGTACGATCATTTTTGCGATTTTAACGTTTTTCAGTATGCGGCTGACAAGCTTTGATACATCTGTATATACCAGTGGTAAATTTGAACTAATATCATTAATAACAATACATTTGTTGTCGTATGTGGTTTTATTGCATCCAAATATATCTGAATATTTATACTTCATACTATTCAATTTTGTAATCATTGGTGCTTCAGCATTTTTTATTCTTTTGGGCGTGTCCGGTAGACGGTCCATCATGGTAAATATTGGTGTCAGCTTGTTCGCTCTAATAGTCGTTACTCGATATATTGATTTGTTTATGGGAATGCTACCAACTTCTTTGTTTTTCATCGGTGGTGGACTAGTTTTGTTTGTAGGTGGGTTTATTTTAGAAAAATCACGTAGAAAACTGCTCTATAATTTCGCCGGAGAGGGACAATTGGAATGAACGTTAAGTTTAAAATAGTACTTCTTTCCATAATAGTATTACAAATTGTATCTTTAGTAGTATTTGTAATATATCAAGAATATTTAAAAGGTTCTGGTACAAAAATTGTTCTTCAAACAATACCTATAGATCCACGTGACCTTTTACGCGGTGAATATGTTGATCTTCGGTATGAAATATCTGATGTGACTGTTGAAAATGTAAGCTGCTATAGACTTTGTTTGGGTTATGATTTAGAAGATTCAAGTAATCGCCCAAGATCTAGGAAAGACTTTTTATCATCAGCCTATGGTGAAACTATCTATATCCTTTTAACCAAAGAACCTTACCGAGATGAAACACAAGCTAATTTATTAGACTCATCTTGGTACGTTTATGATATTAGTGAATCTAATAGTTTTGATAACAAACCAGGGGAAATAGAGTCAGTTGTTGTCAAAGGTAGGATAGAAGAAATTGAAGAAGTCTTTACAGAGATAGATTCTCTGATAAGGATAACTGTTGATTATGGGATAGAGCAGTATTTTCTTGAAGAAGGTAAAGGTGTAATGGTTGAAAATGCTGATGATGTAAAGGTTGAAGTAACGATAGCTAATAATGGAAAAGCTTTTATTACAGATCTTATTGTAGACGGTACGTATTTAAATCAATCAGTATCCCATTAGAATGTCACTAATTCTATTTGCTACTATTTCATCTTCTTCTTCGTTAAGAGTATGAATACTTATTCCTATGGTATTTGCATCTATATCTGAAACCCATATTCTAGGATATCCTGAATCAAGCTTGGATTTTATTTCTGTAGCAGTCATTCCTAGCTGATCAGATTTAATGTTTACTTTAAGATAGTACGGAACGTAGTGATGAACTTGTGTACGTTCTGTTTTAACATTTGGGATATTGTTTAAAATATTTTCAAATGTCTGAAACCTTGATTCATACCCGAGGATTCTTTCTTCATGATTCATAGTGAACCAGTCTTCAATTCCCGCAACTAAGCCTACGATTTCTTGACGGTCTATTTTCATTCCTCTCCCTACAGCTTTGCTGCCGTCGTAATGATAGGCAACAAAACTTTGGTGGGTTATTGCTTCTATTAAGTCGGCTTTTCCACATACGAATCCAGAAGAATGAGGAGCTCCAACATATTTGCCTCCAAATGTTACTAGGTCTGCACTCTGAGCATTTTCTCTAAAATATTCTAATGGATATATTTGGGAACATGCATCTGCAAGAGCTGGTATACCTTTTGACCTTGCAAAATCTACTGTTTCTTGTAAAGACGGGATATTGGGATTTGTTGGAGGTTGTACCCAGTAAGCTATAGCAGCTGTATCAGCATCTACTGAATTTTCAAGGTCTTCAATTGTACTTTTGTCGTCATCCCCAACTTCAACCAACTGTGCACCTGTGAGAGTGTAACAACGACTAAACATGTATTGGTTTGGCTTATGGAGTAAAACTTTATTTTTCATTCCTGTAGTATCAGGTAACCTCTCGATTAAATTTGGATCAGTACCTGCCATACATGCTGCCACACTTAAAGCTTGAGCTGCTGCTCCACCTGAAGTTATATAAGCAGCCTCTACACCTAATAATTCAGCTATGTATTCCCCTGATTTCTTTAAAAGGTCCACCATTTCTACTTGTGATGAATTTGCATCTTCCATTGCTTTTGCAACTTTTGGAGAAAGTGTCCACCCCCCTAGTTCAGTTGCAACGCCCCATGCATTTATTACCGGTGTGATGCCAAGTTTTTCGTAAATTGTTGAATAGTTATTGATTTTCATTTGTATCCCTGTTTGGTTTTTATTAATTATAAATTCAATGTTAATCCATGTCACGTAACCATTTTTGGGTGATTATAATTATTGAACCTGACAATAAAAGTCCTATACCTAATGTTGCTATAACTCTAGCTGGTCCCCATATGTCTACTGCAATTCCAGTAGGGAAAACAGCTAAAGGCATAAGTCCCCATATCATCATAATGAATCCCATTGCTCTACCTCGATAATGTTCGTCAACTTTTTCCATAACTAGTATTTGCAATATTGGATATTGTGATCCACTGCCAAAGCCTTGGATTAAAAGTAATATCAATCCAACAACAAAAAATGGTAAA
>CAYPYC010000141.1:0-602 GCA_964414905.1 uncultured Dehalococcoidia bacterium | reverse complement strand
AGAGAAATTCCTAAAAGTGCTGAGCCTGATACAAAAGCCAACGATATTAAAAGTAATCCTCGTTTTTTTCTTGGCAGACTAGCGACTATAAAATTACCAATCAACGCTCCTATACCAAGCATGCTACTAAGCAGTCCAAGACTTGTAGAATTTTTTTGATAAACATCTACAACTAATACGGGAAGCAAGGATTGTATTGGGGACCAAAGTAAAGTAAATAATGCACCAATGATAAACAATAAACGGACATTTCTTTCTGCCAACATATATTTCCATCCAGCAACCATTTCATGAATCACAGTTGTTTTGGTAGTGGAAGCTTCTGTTTTGGTATTTCTGATAAAAACAGTTGTTAATACTGCTATTGAAGCTGAAATCGTTACAATTATATAAACCGCTCCAGGTCCCTTAAAGCTATAGATAATACCTGCTATGGCTGGAGCTATGATACCTGCTGACGACATTCCTGCTGAAATCAGGGAGATAGCATTGTGTAGGTTATCTTTAGATATTATGTGCGGCAGCCATGCTTGTCGTGCAGGAGCGTTAAATGCCCAAACAGCTCCTTGACAAATACCGGTAATAAGAAAATATTGCCATTT
>CAYPYC010000140.1:0-3900 GCA_964414905.1 uncultured Dehalococcoidia bacterium | reverse complement strand
CGGCAACATTACTGATTCATCAGGTAAAGTATTAGGACAGCATCCAGGGCTACAATTTTTTACTATAGGGCAAAGAAGAAAGTTAGGGCTAAATGGTAACTCCGAAAATCCTGTCTATGTAACTAACATAGATCCTAATACCAACACTGTTGAAGTTGGTAGTGAACAACTATTGTATAAAAATCAAATATGGGCCTCAAAAATAACCTTCATTTCAAACAGAAATATTGATGAGGAATTAAAAGTTAAAGCAAAAATAAGGTATAATTCTAAAGCAGCATCTGCTTCGGTAAAAGTATTGGAAAATTCATGGGCAACTATCAACTTCGACGAACCTCAAAAAGCGATTACACCAGGACAAGCTGTAGTGTTTTACAATGACAATGAATTAATTGGAGGAGGAATAGTAGAGACGAAGTCCCCTTCTCCCGTGGCGGTTTAGAAAACCTTCAATTATTTTTGGTGTGACATTGGATCAAAACGCTGATTACAAAGAAGAAGCTAGCTTACTTAATCGTGGATTCAACTCAGTAGCCGGTGTAGATGAAGTTGGTAGAGGAACTGTAGCAGGTCCTCTCGTAGTAGGAATAGCAATTTTAGCAAATAATCCAAGTGGTAATTGGCTAACTTCTATAAAAGATAGTAAATTGCTCAGTAGCAAAAAACGTGTTAGCGCCTTAGAAACACTTCACGACAAGAAATCCTTAATGGCTACAGGTTCATCTTCTCCTAATGAAATCGATAAATTTGGTATAGTAAAAGCAACTAGTCTTGCAACGAATCGAGCAATTAGTGCCCTAGGTAAAAAGCCAGATATATTGCTTGTAGATGGCTTCACCCTGCCTGGAATAACACTCCAACAAAAACCCATAATAAAAGGTGACAGAAAATGCCTTTCAATAGCTGCTGCATCTATAATCGCAAAAGTAACGAGGGACGAATTCATGAACCAACAGCATGAAATATACCCAGATTACGGCTTTGATAGTAACAAAGGATATCTCACAAAAACCCACGCCCAAGCAATCCAAAAACATGGTCCCTGCGCGATACACCGTTATAGTTTTGAACCAATAAGTTCAATCACCACACCAACGCTATTTGATCCTGATAATTTAAAATAAATTTAGGAAACAGCTGGTTTTGTGAAAAACCGGTTTTTTATCTTGGAAGTTATCGGGTAAACAAAACAACCTAGTAAGAAAAATACTAAGAACATTACCCAATTGTGATTTAAGATAGCAAGTAAACTTAATAGCAATAAAAAAACAGCTACTATAGTTATTACTGTTCCGAAAACAAACCCTTTTTCATCTTTGATAATATCCAAGTGACCCTCCTAATATATTTACAGCAAAACTGAATTATATATATCAAATTTCAAATTAGTACCAATAAAAACATCATTTTTAATCTATAATCATGAAGCATCTTTATATGGTATGCTAAAGCTTACCACAACAAGATGTTAACACCAACTATAATCTCTATTCTATTGACATTTTTCTACCAAAGGACTCGATATGCAAAACATTTCTAAACCCTCTAGTGTGGAATGGAAGATTCAGTTAGAAAAAATCTCAACTCTATCAGAAAATTATTTTTTAAAAATCCACCAAATAAGGGAGCAAAGTCTTAAATTATCTAGAGAAATCATAAGAAATTCTGCAATATCAATTAGAGCATCTCACAGATCAGAATTTGAACAAGCAAGGACTTACCTTGTGACAGCAGAACAAAAAATAGAATCAATAATTGATATTTGTAAAGATGCCCCAGAAATCCACCATTCAAGATTTATTCAGGATGCTCAAAAAGAATACATAGAGGCAAGTCTCACGTTAGCATTTCTAACCAATACCTCACTACCTGATATCGGGAATTTCTCTATAAGTCCTGCAGCATATTTGAATGGTTTATGCGAATCTGTTGGAGAACTGAGAAGATTTATATTGGACCAACTAAGGCAAAAAAGAACACTCGACTACGAAAGATTATTAGGATTGATGGACGATATTTATACTCTTTTGGCATCAGTAGATTATCCAGATGCTATTACAAATAATTTAAGAAGAAACACAGATATTGCGAGGAGCATAATGGAAAAAACTAGGGGAGATTTAACTACTGCATCGATAAATCAAACCTGATCATCTCAACATTTATTGACCAGCATATGATTGACTATAAAGACAACCGTATGATAATTTAATCGTCGGTCTCTCCCCTTATGGAAGAGACTTTTTTAATGATTTTTGAAAACTAGGAGTATTGTAATGGATTTCGAAGTACAGTTTATAGCTGCTATCATTGTTGGAATAATCGGATTGATTTTCGCTGGAATAGTTGCTTCACGTATTTTAAAAGAAGACGAGGGTAACGAACAAGTTAAATTCATCGGCAAAGCCATACAAGAAGGTGCTGCAGCTTTTCTATCTAGAGAATACAGATTACTTGCAGGGTTTGTTGTAATAATGTTCATTATTATAACTCTGTTTATAGACTACGATATCCTAAACAAACTTGAATCAGCAAATAACTTTCCCAAAACATCAATTTCTTACCTTATAGGAGCAATTGGTTCAGCCTTAGCAGGATTCCTAGGTATGGCTATCGCAACTAGAGCTAACACCAGAACAGCAGTTAAAGCAGCTGAAGGGTTAAATCCAGCCCTTAGGGTGGCATTTAACAGTGGAACCGTGATGGGCATATCCGTTGTAGGAATCGGACTATTAGGTATAACAATTTTGTATCTAATATTTGAAGACGCTAATATATTAGCTGGATTTGGATTTGGTGCTTCTTCCATCGCTCTTTTTGCAAGAGTTGGAGGTGGAATTTACACTAAAGCAGCGGATGTTGGTGCTGACCTAGTTGGCAAAGTAGAAGCAGGAATACCAGAAGATGATCCACGAAATCCTGCCACAATTGCAGATAATGTTGGAGACAACGTAGGTGACGTAGCTGGAATGGGAGCAGACTTATTCGAATCATATGTCGGAGCTATAATTGCAACTCTTGCACTTGCATCTGTTGCTACTGTAATTAGTGACACCACGTCCTCTCTATCACTTAAAATACTTCCATTTGTTGTTGCTACAATAGGACTAGGCGCTTCAATCATTGGAACCTTTTTTGTCAGAACAGGTGAAAATGCCGATATGGGAAGACTATTATGGTCATTACGTACCGGTATATTTGCGGCTGGCGCCATAGTTCTAATAGGCGCTGGACTCTATATATTCCTGAATAATCTTGATTTCAACTTATTCTGGATAATTCTTATAGGTCTTGTTGCAGGTCAAACCATTGGAACAGCTTCAGAAGTTTATACATCCTACGAATTCAAATTCACCAAAAACCTTGCGGAGCAAGCAAAAACAGGACCTGCGACCGTTATAATAGGCGGGCTGGGGTTAGGTATGTTAAGTACTGCTATACCCGCTATTGTCGTTGTGATAGCCATGTATTTAACAAATGAACTAGCAGGTGTTTACGGTGTAGCATTAGCAGCTGTCGGGATGCTGTCTACATTAGGAATAACACTAGCTACTGATGCGTATGGCCCAGTAGCGGATAATGCAGGGGGTATCGCTGAACAAGCTCATATGGAACCAGAAGTGAGAGAAAGAACTGATGCACTTGATTCATTAGGTAACACCACTGCAGCAACAGGCAAAGGCTTCGCCATTGGATCAGCTGTTTTAACAGCTTTGGCTTTACTTGCTGCATACGCTACTGTAACCGAAGTTGAAGTATTTGACTTAAGAGACATAAATGTTTTATCAGGTTTATTGATTGGCAGTCTGATGCCGTTCATATTTTCAGCATTGACTATGCAAGCAGTTGGCAGAGCAGCTGCGGCGATGGTAAATGAAGTTCGACGCCAATTTAAAGAAA
>CAYPYC010000139.1:0-3902 GCA_964414905.1 uncultured Dehalococcoidia bacterium | reverse complement strand
TACGGCTGATTAAATATATTTTCAACATCATCCATACGGTTAAAAATAAGCTCAGAATCATCGTCGCTGATAGACTCATCCTTATTATTATTCATCCATTTCAGATTACGCACCTTTAGACTGTTCCTGATGTATCCGGCATATAATTCTCTAGTTAAATTATTTTCCGGTCCAGTTATCCGGAAAAAACTAGTGCTTACCACTTCAGAAGCCTGAACTAAAGGGGTATCTGTTAAATCTGCGCCTGCTTCTATCAATAATTCCTGTATTTGTTTCTCGGTTTCTGAATAACCACCCTCTCCAAAATGAGAATATCTTAATTTACCCGACGCATCTATTAAGTATTTAGCAGGCCAGTATCTGTTAGAAAAAGCATCCCAAGTACCATGTTTATTATCAACTGCTATGGGATAATCCAGACCGTGGAATTTTACCGATCTATCTATGTTGTCGATTTTCTTCTCAAATTCAAACTCTGGTGAATGTACCCCTAGCACTACCAAACCCAATGGCTCATATTTTTGATGCCATTTTTTTATATAAGGATAGGTACGAATACAATTCACGCAAGTATATGTAAAAAAATCGACCAGTATTACTTTTCCTTTTTTACTTTCTATAGTAAACCCATCTGAATTTATCCAATTAGTAATTTCGGATAATTCAGGTGAATTTAAGTGTAGTTCCCCATCCAAGTCTTCGAATAAACCAGAACAGGAAATAGTCAAAATCAAATTTAGCAAAAAACTATATAGTATGTATTTCAATCAATTGCACCCTTATTGAAATTTATATTTCATATTAGAACTACAATCAAGTCCCAAATTTAAGTTATAATCGATTCAATTTAGTCTAATCTATGTAAGCAAATGAGTTTATTATTTAATCCAATAAAAATACGTGGCATAACGTTCAATAATAGAATATTCGTCTCCCCTATGTGTCAATATTCTTCTGCTACAAAAGATGGTTCACCCACTGAATGGCACATGGTACACCTTGGGACTAGAGCGATAGGAGGAGCTGGTTTGGTTATGGCCGAAGCTACATCAGTAACACCAGAAGGCCGGATTTCTCCCTACGATTTAGGACTTTGGAATTCAAAACAAGCAAGTTCATTTGAACAAATTGTAGAATTCATTAAAAAATACAATTCCGTACCAGCGATACAATTAGCGCATGCTGGAAGGAAAGCATCTAGAGATAAACCATGGCTAGGAAGTAATAGATTAACTATTGAAAAAGACGGTTGGGATATAGTTGGCCCAAGCTCAATACCATATGATGAAACTTGGGATACACCCAGAGAACTAACAAAGCATGATATTACAAATTTGATATCAGCATTTTCCAAATCCGCAAAATACGCAGTGGATACTGGTTTCAAATGCATAGAACTTCATTTTGCCCATGGCTACTTGGCAAATCAATTTCTTTCTCCAATTTCTAACAACCGCACAGATGAATATGGTGGTTCATTTGTAAATAGATCACGCTTTGTTATAGAGGTTGTCAAAGAAGTAAGAAAGGTAATACCTGACTCCATACCATTATTTGCGCGTATATCTGTAAGCGAATACGTCGAAGGCGGTTGGAACACAGAAGATTCAATAGAACTAAGCTTAAGATTAAAGTCTGAGGGGGTAGACTTGATTGACTGTTCTGCAGGAGGAAACTCACCATATCAAAAGTTAGAAACCTATCCAGGATACCAAGTACCACTTTCATCGCAAGTACGAAATGGGGCAGATATTTTAACCGGTGCAGTCGGTATGATAGACAAAGCTAAACAAGCAGAACAAATATTAAAAGACCACCATGCAGATGTGGTTTTCATAGGGAGAGAACTTCTTAGAAATCCCTATTGGCCATTATATGCTAAATCAGAATTAGACGGATCCATTGCCTGGCCAGACCAATACCTTAGGGCAATACAATAAAAGTGCCTGATATAAGAAATCAATCTTTTAAAATCTTGCTAAACAGCGACTTAAACGAGCTATGGCCAACTAAAAGAGATTTAATTAATGAACTTGTTCAGGAATTTCCAGATATAATATTCCAACAAGCATACACTGAGAGTGATCAGAAACTTCACATAGTGGATGCAGATGCAACTTTCGGTATACCTACTGCCAAAATATTTGATTTAAACCAAAAATTGAAATGGGTACATCATCCTGTGTCCGGTTTTGAGTTAGAGCCCAATCATCCGATAGTAGATAGCAAAGTTATATTAACAAACGCTCCAAATGCTCACGTCATCCCAATGGCAGAATATGTTTTCGCAACTATGCTAGCTATTACTCACAGCCTAGCGGACCATTTTCAGGACCAAAGAGACAAAACATGGGACCCTACAAAATACCTTAGCAGCATAAAAGATTTACACGGTCAAAATTTAGGTATAATCGGTTTTGGGGAAGTAGGTAAGGCAATCGCAAAAAGGGCTTACGGTTTTGGAATGAATGTATATGGAATATCTAGAACCCATACATCTTTCAACCAGGATATTGCTACGGTATGGACACCTGAGAAATTGAATGAATTACTATCAATTTCTGACTGGGTTGTCATAGCTGCTCCATTAACAAAACATACCAGAAATATTATCAATGAGAAAAATATAAGATTGATGCGTAAACAAACTCACGTAATTGTTCTTTCCAGGTCGCACATAATCAACGAGATTGCTTTAATTACAGCACTTTCAGAAAAGCGGTTAGCTGGAGCAGTATTCGATAATTTGGACGATCAGTGGATTGAAAAATCTAGTGAACTATGGAACATGAAAAATGTAATCATGACCCCTCACACGTCCTCTATGTCTTCAAATTTAGAAAATCATCGATTTCAAATCTTCAGAGAAAATATAAAGAGTTTTTTGAGTGGGACCGATTTCATACGGGTCGCTGACAAACACGCGGGGTATTAGTAATCAAAATCTTAGTATGTTTTCTATATTTTGGATCCGACTCAGCAATTTATCCATTTGTAAGTTGAGCTTTTCGATTTTTTCGCTTAACAGATTTTCATCCGATGACCGAGGGGCGTCCGAATAATTTTCTGTTAATTTGTCTAAGATTTCTGAACTTCGATCAGAGTTGTTATAAAGTCTTTTCAGATCATCTATTTCTTGTTTGATTTCTCCCAGTAAAAACGTGGAGTTTTCTCCAGCACATAGCGGAGTTTTGTTTTGCAAAATTTGATGCTTCTGTCGCCTATGAGTACCCACACCTTGGGCCTTAACCCATACATTACATGCGTCGCACAAGACCATTTTAGCTGATGTTACCATAAACAAAGACTATAGTTTTCTTTAGTTGATGTCAATATATTTCCAATAATATTTATTTGATCGCGAATTTTAACAACCACTAGTATCGTATCTATATTTGGTATATTACTATAGTTTTTCTTTAGTTTCGACCAAATCTTTGTTTTATTTCAATAATTGGCTGAAATCGTCAAATAAGTTTATAATCTATAGATACTAACAAAAACGCAAAAAGGTTAAGCATGTCAGAATCAAACAATATAAATCAAAATGATAATGTGTCCGCATTTGACTCGATATTGAACAAGTACAGTAATTTATTAATCGAGGTTGATAAGTTAAGAGAAGAAAATAAAGATATTAAATCAAAATTAGCTGCTAAAGACGATGAAGATCTGGTGGCAAAAACGCCGAACGATTTACCAGCAAAAATCTATACCGCTCTGGATGAAATAAAAAAAGAGATAAGTCTAATTAATCAGTTAATATCCAAAAATATTAACAACGAAAAACTACCACCCGAAAAACCCAGGAAACGCAAAAAGAAATCATCCAGAAGTTCATTGTTCAAGAGATTCAAATCATCAATTGGTATAAAGCAAAATTAATTAAAACAATTGAGTAT
>CAYPYC010000138.1:0-3927 GCA_964414905.1 uncultured Dehalococcoidia bacterium | reverse complement strand
GATTGAATATTTTTGGGCCTACTAAATCTGCAGCTCAAATAGAAAGCAGTAAACTATTTGCTAAGAATCTATTAGTAGAAATTGGGGTTCCGACAGCAGATTTTTGTGTTGTGGATGATTATCAACGAGTTGACTTTGATACGTTTGGATTTGGACCGCCATATGTGATTAAAGCTGATGGTCTAGCTGCTGGTAAAGGAGTTTCCATTGTGGATACTGTTGAAGAAGCATCGTTGGTATTAAGAGCACACTTAGTGGATAAGACATTTGGTCGTGCCAGTGAAAAAGTAATTGTTGAACAATTTCTTTTGGGTAAAGAAATTAGTGTTTTTGGTTTTGTTGATGGATCTAATGTTTCTTCCCTTACTGCGGCATGTGACTATAAAAAAATATATGAAGGAAATAAAGGCCCAAATACTGGTGGTATGGGGGGATATAGTCCTCCTGAGTCGTTTCTTTGGAACAAAGCCATAGAAAATTGGGTGATGGATAATGTGATGCAGCCAGTGGTTGATGAATTGAAAAAAAGAGGAACACCGTATAAAGGTATTTTGTATGCAGGTTTAATAAAAACTGAAGAAGGGTTAAAAGTTCTAGAATTCAATTGTAGGTTTGGTGATCCAGAGGCTCAGCTGATTATACCTAGAATTGAGAATGATTTAGTAGATGTGATTGCTGACGTGCTTCAAGAAAGAATAAAACCTGATTCTGTTAAATGGGATTCTGAAGCGTCTGTGGGAGTTGTTATGGTATCCGAAGGCTACCCAGACAAATATGAAGTAGGTTATGAAATAGAAGGTATTGATTTATTGGGTCATAATGTTCAAGTATTTCATGCTGGCACAACATTAAAGACTACTGAAAAGGAAAATCGCTTAGAGACCGCTGGAGGTAGAGTGCTAACGTTGTTGTCTAAAGATAAAGACCTGAATATAGCTAGAGATAATGTTTACAGAAATATATCAAGTATTAACTTCAATGGCGCAACTTTTAGGCATGATATAGCATTACTAAATCAACCAAATAACAATTAAAATACACGTGGTCGTTAAATAAATTTGAATTATTAATAATTAAGGAGAGCAACGCATATGCCATCAGTAGGGATAGTATTGGGAAGTAAAAACGATCTTGATGAGATATCAGGTACAAAGGAAGTCCTAGACGATATGGGAGTGGAATATGAAGTAATTGTAGCTTCAGCTCATAGAGATCCTGCAAAGGTAAAACAATATGTTGAATCTGCACCATCAAAAGGTGTAGAAGTATTAATTGGTGCAGCTGGAGGGTCAGCTGCGTTACCAGGGACTTTAGCCGCTTGGTCCACTATACCTGTAATAGGAATACCTTTGACATCAAGTGAATTGAATGGTTTGGATTCTCTGTATTCAATTGCGCAAATGCCACCAGGAGTTCCTGTTGCATGTGTTGCTATTGGTTCCTGGGGTGCAAGGAATGCAGCTTTCCTAGCAACTCAAATTTTGGGGTTAAAATATCAAAAATATGCTGATAATTATAAAAAATACAGGGATTCACTTAAATCATAAATATTGGATTTCCAATTTGTGATTTATAAATATGGGTACAAGGTTTAGTAATCATGATAGATAGATATTCTCGCCCAGAGATGAAAAAAATTTGGTCGGATGAAAACAAGTACGATAAATGGTTAAAAGTAGAGTTGGCTGCTTGTGAGGCATGGACTCAATTGGGAAAGATTCCCGAGGATGATATGTCTAAACTTAGGGTAGCTACTTACAATATGAAAAGGCTTAACGAAATCCTAAATGTTACTAAACATGATATGACAGCATTTTTACAATCCATAACGGAATCAATTGGTGCTGAAGGAAGATGGATACATAAAGGATTAACTACTAGTGATGTTTGGGACACAGCTACTAGTTTACAGCTTTTAGAGGCCAGTAATTTGCTTAACACAGAGATTGATAAGATGTTGGGCATATTAAAAACCAAAGCTGTTGAGTATAAAAAGACCATTATGATGGGACGAACTCATGGAGTTCATGCTGAACCAATCACATTTGGGTTAAAGCTTGCTCTTTGGTGGGATGAAATGAGAAGGAACAAACAAAGACTTGAATCATCAATGAAAGCTATTAGTTTTGGTAAATTATCTGGTCCAGTTGGTACATATGCTACTGTTCCTCCTGAAGTTGAAGATAAGGTGTGTAGTTATTTAGGTTTAAAACCAGCACCAGTGTCAAACCAGGTTTTGCAACGTGACAATCATGCGGAATTCATTACAACATTATCCCTTATAGCATCTTCTTTAGAGAAATTTGCAACTGAAGTCAGGGGTTTACAGAGGACTGAAATACGAGAAGTCGAAGAGCCTTTTGGACAAGGTCAAACCGGCTCTTCGTCCATGCCTCATAAAAGAAACCCTGAGCTTTCTGAAAGAATATGCGGACTTTCAAGATTAATTAGAGGCCATGCCCTAACTTCTTTAGAGAATATAGCTCTTTGGGGAGAAAGAGATATAAGTCATTCCTCGGCTGAGCGGATTATATTTCCAGATACTTGTTTGGCATTAGACTATATGATTTCAATATTTATTAGGATTTTAGAAGGGATGACTGTTTACACAGATAGAATGGAATCAAATTTGAAATCAGGTAAAAGTGTATTTTTCTCTCAAAAAGTGATGCTAAATCTTGTCGATTCTGGTATGTCTAGGGAAAATGCTTACAAGATTGTACAAACGTTAGCTTTGAAATCAGTAGATGAAAACACTGATTTTCAAGATTTGGTAAGTACTAACACGGATGTAAATAAAGTGTTGTCTGCATCAGATATTGATAAATTATTTGACCATAACCAATATTTGGTACATTTAGATGAAATATTTGATAGGCTAGGATTTTAAACAGTTGCAGTATAAGTGTTATATTTCGTTAGTGAAAAATTTGTTGAAGGAGAATATTTGAATGGAAGCTATTCGTGAATCATCATATCCAAATCTGATATATAGAGGTAAAGTGCGTGATACTCATGATATTGGAAATAATAAGTTTTTAATGGTATCTACAGATAGGATTTCAGCTTATGATGTTGTTTTGCCCAGTGTTGTTCCTGGTAAAGGTTCTGTGTTGAATCAAATATCATCTTTTTGGTTTGGCAAAACTGAGCATATAGTCAAAAACCATTTTATAGAATTAGGTTTAGATACTAATGATTTAAAATTGGAACATGGACTTGCTACTAGAGGAATGATTGTGAAAAAAGCTGATAGGGTTGACGTTGAGTGTATAGTTCGGGGATATATTACCGGTTCAGCTTGGTCGGAATATAAATCAACTGGTAAAGTATCTGGCATGTCTATGCCAGAAGGTCTTAAAGAAGGTGATAAATTCCCAAACCCTCTATTTACACCCACTACTAAAGCTGATGAAGGTCATGATGAAAATATGACTATGCAAGAAGTTATTGATATGGTTGGTGTTGAAACGACAGATAAATTAACTGAATTATCGATAAATATTTATAACTATGCCCATGATTTTGCTTTGGCTACTGGGATTATTATTGCAGATACAAAAATGGAATTTGGATTTATTGATGGGGAATTATGTTTAATTGATGAACTATTAACTCCTGATTCAAGTAGGTTCTGGGATACGGTTGGATACGAACCTGGTAAATCTCAGCCTAATTTTGATAAACAGTATGTCAGGGATTGGTTGAATTCTCAGGGATGGGATCATAATCCACCTGCACCAGAGCTTCCTGAAGATGTAGTAAATATAACTCGTGATAGGTACACAGAAGCTTTTACTAGGTTGACGGGACAGACATTACGATAATTTAGGGGTTAAGGGAATATACAAATGGCAAATAATTCTCAAGATGTTAGTAAAAAGAAAAGATCATCCAGTCAAATTAGGGCTGATAGGCGTGGAAGAC
>CAYPYC010000137.1:355-3929 GCA_964414905.1 uncultured Dehalococcoidia bacterium | reverse complement strand
GTGTAAATTAGGAGATGCTAATTGAAGTTATAATGGGGAATTATTTTGAAAATGGTTCCCTAGGTTTATTATGCTTGATTAAGTAGGAGGATAGTTTGAGAAGAACAATCATTTTGTTCATGCTGGTTTTTTCAATAATGGCGGTTGTAACTTGTTCGATTGGGTCTTATTTTGATGATTCTCAAAAACTTACTACTGAACCAAGTAATATTAATGAAGGCAGGCATTGGCATACCGCAACTAAACTTTTAGACGGTAAAGTTTTGGTTACAGGAGGTTTTGGAAAAAGGTTTAAACTTTTAAAATCAGTTGAAATTTATAATCCTGTTACCGGCGTATGGTCAAAAAGTGCAGAAATGAATTTCCCAAGAGCTGAACATAGTGCAGCATTGTTAAAAGATGGTAGGGTCTTGGTCACGGGTGGAAGAGATGAAAATTATGCTCCCACATTCTCTTCTGAGATATTTGATCCAGAATCAGGAACTTGGGAGATTTATGAAGATATGTCTAGACAAAGACATAAACATATTTCTATAGTTCAGCCTGATGGTTCAGTTATTCTTATTGCAGGTAGCGGGCCATCGCGTAGCTTAGCAGATGTTGAATTAATGGATCCAATAAATGATATATTAGAAGTTTTATCACCAACACTTGAAGAACATTCTGATCACGCTGCAATAAGTCTGGATGATGGGAGGATATTCGTGTCCGGTGGAGTGAGGCTTTTAGATGAGGTTGTAACTAGTGTTGGGGCTGAAATATATGACTTTAAAACCAACACATGGACAAAGACTTCTCTACAGTCTAGGCGTACATCTGCTCATACCCTAACCCTCTTAAAAGATGGAAAAGTTATTCAGGTAGGAGGTTTTTCAGGAGGGTCATCAGATAATCGAGTCGAATTATACGATCCGATAACTGATGAATGGCTTGAAGTGCCTGTCATGAATAAAGCTAGAATGCTTCATACGACATCCCTGTTGGACGATGGAAGGGTTATAGCTGTTGGAGGTACGTCTAGGGCTGGCAATATGATTGAGTCTGAGATTTACAATCCTGAAACACAAATGTGGATACAATCGGGAAATATGGTTGAGGCACGTGCATCTCATACAGCTACGATTTTAAGTGACGGGAAAATCTTGATTGTTGGCGGTACAAATACCAATAGTGGAATATGTGAAATTTACGATTCTAAAACTGGCAGTTGGACGTCTTCTAAACCGGCAATCGAATAATGTAATTTGAAAACCAAAAAATTACAGACGTATATTAATTGGAGGAATTTATGAAACAGAATAAGTTATTTTATTTTAATGATGCGAGACATTATTACTTATTTGTTTATGAACCTCCGATTTCTATGGAAAATGCATGGGGTCCAGTTGATGAAGTAGCCAATACCGGAGTGGACACTTTCGTGTACGGGATTGCTAGAGGAGACGGATTATTTTATCCCTCGAAAGTGGGTAAAAGATTCGGTGTTGACATGGATAAATTTTCTAATCCAATGTATTGGCGGGTCTGGAATAATATGCAAAGTCTCATAGATAGGGGGTTAGATCCATTACAGGTACTTATAGATAGAGCACATGAAAAGAACATGGATTTTCATGCAAGTTTTCGTATGGGTACCTATGAAGCTTTAGCTAATATAGAAAATGATGAAGTTAGCCGATTAATATCTGCTGACCCTACAAATGGCGGTGATGGCCTTGCAGATCCTTTGGTCCGGGAAAAACAATTGTTGTTGTTTCAAGAGTTAATTGCAAACTATGATATTGATGGTTTGGAGTTAGACTTTGCTTGTCACCCAGGAGGGGCACCGGCTTATCTGAACGAGGAAAATGTTGCTCAATTTACCCCAACTATTACTGATTATGTGAGCAACATACGAGATATTATCAAATCATCTGGTAGAGATATTGTATTAGGTGCTCGGATTTATCCGTTTGAAAAAACTAATTTGAAATTTGGAATAGACATAAGACGATGGATTGATAATCAGGTGGTGGATTATTTCGTCCCAATGATGTATCACTACATGCAGCTAGATTCCGACATGCCTGTTAAATGGCTGTTGGATTTGTTGGGGAATAAAAATATAGGTGTTTATCCACTCTTACAGCCATACATAAAAGATAAGACTTTGGACAGGGATCTACATGGGGAACACGAATTGGATGCTATGATATACGCCGATAAAGAACATTTTAGAGCTGCAGCTAGTAATTTGAAAATGCAGGGTGTAAATGGTTTCTGTTCCTGGTTTTTGAAGTGGCCTTTAGGTGATGAACAAAAGACTATTTTAAATGAATTAAAGGATACTGGGTCATTAAAGTATTTGAACAAAACATATTGCTTAGCGAAAAGAGTCAAAGGTGCAGCAGATCTAGGATATGAAACTTCTATACCAATAGAAATTGCATCTTCTACCGATGATGGAGAAATATATTTTAATTTCTCTGACGGAGAGGAAGATTTAAAAGGGCAATTAATTGAAACTACATTGCTATTGAGAGTGAAAGGTATAGTAAATGATGATGAGTTTAATGTTATTATAAATGGTGCGCAAGTCAACCATTTGCTATCTAAGAGATATAGGTCTGAATATATACGGAGACCACCGTCTCCTCACATAATTGAACCATATAGTGGGCAAGTCTTAGAATTTAAATTGTCTGAAAATATTCTAGCCAATGGATTAAATAAATTATCTATAGGTCTATTAAAGCGTCCAGATAGACTTGATTCAGCAATTATATTAGACGATGTAAATATAAAAGTTAAATACAGTTGATGGTTGCGAATTATATTTTTAAGATTCTCTGAACTGTGTCACCCATAATCATGGAAGTATCTTTATCGTCCAAAAAATCACAATGGTTTTCAATCCAAGTACGTGATTGTGTGTAAGTGCAAAATCTGTTTTGGAACGGCATATCGGTTCCCCATAGCAAGTTTGAGCTTCCTATTTTATTAACCATTTGCTGTAATGGATTCCAAGCTTCTTTATAGGGATATTCGAATATATCTCCAATTCGAACTGGTAAACAAACTTCTATATTACAGTTTTCACCTGAAAAAGGCGCCCAAATCCAATCTGGTAATTTTATTTGGTCATCTTCAATTAAAATTCTCCAAGGGAAACCATGGGTGATACTGCATACATTGTCTGGATATTTTTCCATCCAGTCACATAAAATGTTAAGTTCTGATTGGTATCCAGACTGTTGAGTTGAGACAGTATCGGTACTATCTGCATATCCTGTACCTAGAGTAAAGAATATTGGTACTCCTAGAGAAGTCGCTGTATCCCAAAAATATTTCAAAGGTCCTGAAGACCAATCCTTTTTCAATTCATTTTTGACCAAAGATGTGTGGAATTTTATAGCGTGTAAATTCAGGTTATTAATCGAGTAAACCAATTTTTCTAGTATTTTGTCACAATTATTTTCTACATCCCATTCATCTACAGGTACCATTGATCTGAAACGATTTGGAAATTCCGTTACACACCTATATAAAAAATCAACATCTCGGACTAACATGGGGTCAGTATGGATCAACGCCA
>CAYPYC010000137.1:0-345 GCA_964414905.1 uncultured Dehalococcoidia bacterium | reverse complement strand
GTCTACCCCAGCGTAATCCATCTCTGAAATAGCGCTATAAGGTGTATACTCCAGATTTTTCAAGTTTGGAGGGAAAAATTGCTTGGTATAATCTTCGTCGTCTATTGTCCAGACCATCCTACCATATTCATGATCTGCTCTGAAATTAACATCAGGGAGTCCGTCTATATCTTTATGGGTTTTAGGTCCTATTAAACTTGAATCTGTTACTTGACGATCTTTTATTCTCCAAGCGGGTTGGTGATGCCCAGAATATGAATTTTGAGCCCAACGGATTCTCTCTGTAGATTTATTTGGGCCTTCTGGGTTATCTATTGGCGTAAATAAATATATATGTGAATCTAT
>CAYPYC010000136.1:0-3933 GCA_964414905.1 uncultured Dehalococcoidia bacterium | reverse complement strand
TGTACAAGTGGATTTTGTTAGTAATCAACCTGGGACTATTTATTGGCTTAATTGCTTGTGGTGGCCCTCCAACTGCCAGTGAAGAAAGGTTTCAAGCAGCGAAAGCTTCGAGCGTTGGGATAGCGACAGAAATTGAATTTATTGCTGGTGATGGTACCATAACTGGACCAAACACTTCTAAATCAGGTTGGGTGAGATTCACATTAAAAAATGATGGTTCGTCCATAGCTAATATGGCTCTGGTCAATCTAGGGTCAGGTAACAGTGTAGAAAGTTTGTCTTCTCATGTTTCTCAAAATAAAGCGCTTCCTGATTGGGCTTATCCTTCAGCTGGAATTGCTGACACAGCAACTGGTTCAACAGCTAACGTGACACTGATGTTGGATGCCGGAGAATATGCAATTGTAAGATATGGAGTGTCAGAAAACGGCGCATCTTATCCAATAAGTGCTGGGATTTTGCCATTTACAGTTACCCAATCAGATGCTGTAACCGAAGAACCTGTTGCTACTGTGATAGTAAAAATGCAAGATATTGGAGTGGTAATACAACCGGTAAAAGCAGCAGGCAAAACTTTAGCCTCTCCAATAAAATCAGGTAAGCACATTATTCGTATAACAAATGAAGATGATGTAGTGCACGAATTGAAGTTTCGAGACATGGACACTGGAGTTTCACCTGATGAAGATCCTATGTGGATAAAACAAAGAGGATGTTTTGTTGATCAAATTAAATTAAAAGATAGTGTTACATCTGCAGGTGGTGGCGGGCAGCATGTGCGATTAGGTCCTGCCTGTGATGAAAATGATGAACGGATGTCTCCAACTGAGCCTCCTGTGAATAGCACTTCTGTTGGAGGGGTTATGGGGTTAGCTCCTGGTAAAACGGCGTACGTTATTACAGAATTAAATTCAGGGTATTATTATATATACAGTGCACTTCCAAATGCAGAAAATGGCGAACCAGATTTCTTGCATGAGTATATACAAGAATTTATAGTATCTTATTAAGCTGAATAAATTTACCAAGATAAACTAATTGGAAAAATTCAATCTGGTTTTTATATTTCATAGAAATAAATTCCGAGTGATGATTTATATCGGGAAACCAACGATGTTTTAACCGAACAGGAATAATTATGAAGTTGACAGTACCTCTAGATATCAATACTGCAGACGACTTATCTGAGTTTTGGAGAAATATATTTGGCTCTGAAACAGATCCAGATATTCCTAAACATGTTTTTACAGGAAGCGAATCCAGCCATAATACTAATTTGGTATATATTGAAAAAGAAAATGACACGATAGCATCAACTTGTGGAGTTACCAAGCCGATAAAAATTCCTGATATCGGTGGATTTGGTGAAGTTGCTACTGATCCATCATTTAGGAAAAAGGGATTAGCAACGAAATTATGTGATATTGCTGTTGATGATTTTCGCAATGATGGAGGGAAGGCACTGTTTCTTGGCACTGGTAATCCAGAAGCAGCTCGGATTTATCACAGATTAGGCTGGAGAAAGATACCAGGAACAAGTGTAATGGTGAACATCACTAGTGGAAATTCACCAGAAGAATATTTGGTTCAGCGATTTAGTACATTCGAAAAATGCTGTGTGGAAACATCAACTCCTGCTGCAAGAATCCCGATTATTCCTTTACTTGTTAATCCTCACGATTGGCATGTTTTGGATGCTAATGTAGGAATGTATTCAACTAGATATGATACTCAACAGTCATGTATGGGATTATATCGAAGATATTCATATATAAAGGCTGATGGGCAAGGTGAATGGTTTACCTCTTCAACAAAAGATGGGAAAATAGTCGGGCTTTCGAGTGCGAAGTTGATAAATAAAGATGTAGGACAAATTGATGGGTTTTCAAGTGCCATATTCCAAACATGTTGGGATGAACTAATTGATGCGGCAATCAACTGGGCGTGTTCCAAAGGTGTTAGAAGAGTATCAGCAAAAATATCTGTAGAAGACGAAGAAAAACAAGCAAAATTCTCTGAAATTGGATTTACCCTTTCAACTAAAAAGGGTGAATTTGAGTATGCATGTAGAGAAGTGGACTCTCTGGAATTTGTTAGGGATGTCAGATAGTTACAAAAATTAACTTATAAGATTTGGTACTCCAGTGTCCTGCAGCATTTTTAAAGTCATTTCTCTAAATTCCTCTCTTACATCTCTAGTGGGTGGTCTATTCCTACTTGAACCTAATCCTACTAATTCCATGCAAAGTTTATCTAAATAACCATCTCCCGCTGTATATTTAGACATTTCTGCCCATACTTTATAGAAGGGTACTACTACCTTCATTAATTGTTGCTGTGCTTCGATGTAGGATTGATTTTCTAGTAAATTCCAAAAATAAACAGCCCATTTTGGCCAATAATTTGCAGTATGTATTTCTATCCCTCTTGCTCCTAACATGTGTGTTGTAACGTAATGACCCATATTGTCTATGACGGATACCGTGTCGCCGAAATTGACCACCACTCGTTCCATTCCGTATGCTACTCCAGCCGGGACTGACCATTTCAGGCCGGCTACATTAGGTAATTTTACTAGTTTCTCAATCATTCCCATTGAAACGTCTGGTGTAGTCCAGTAGGTGTTATAAATGATTAATCCAACACTCGTTGCATCTGAAGCAGATAAGATGAATTCATAAAAATCACCCTCGGTATGACCAAAATAAAAAGGAGGGGAAACTTGTATGTATTGTGCGCCAACATCTTCAGCCATTTTTGCCAATTTTATGAGTTCTCTGGTATCTGTTGTTTGTGCACCAACGGTTACAGGAACTTTACCGTCTGCTGCTTCTACTACTGCTAACGCTACATCCCTCCGTTCTTCAAAAGACAGTGTAGAAAAATCACCAGCTGCTCCAGCTGCTAGTATTATACCGTTACCTTTTTTCACTCCCTGATCTAATAAAAACCTGACATGGTTTTGTATTGCTTCAGTATCCACGTCCAAATTTTTGTCAGAAAACATCGTAGGGATTGTAATATAGCAACCTTTTAAATTTTCTCTTAAGAGTTCTTGAGACATATTTATACTCCAAAATTTCTAATTTGATTGAAAAATCATATATGTTTGAATTTCAAACATGAATATTATAGGTTTTGGTTAATTATTACACCTTCTTTAATAGTAAAGATAGATTCATAATATTCAGAATGTTTAATATTACCACTGACATCTATGAGAGGTTTTTGATCAGTATTCCATTTGATAATTGTTAAATCCGCTAACTTCCCTGATTCAATTGTTCCGTACTCAATGTTTTGATTTAATATTTGTGCTGGTACAACAGTGGACTTGTGTAGAGCCTCATTATGAGGCATGCCAACTGCAATCAATTTTGATATTAATGTAGGCATACTGTGGTCTAAATTATTCGATACATGACGTTTGTAAAAATCAGTAGATATCGTATCTGGATGAAACCCTTCTTTTATACAGGTTTCCGCCACTCTAAAATCGAACGAACTCATGCCGTGGCCTACGTCAAATAATATTCCTTTTTCTCTTGCATCCAATACGGAGGGCTCAATCTGGTTTTGGTTTAAAATCCCTCCTTTACCTGGATAGAAACAATAAGTTACCACATCCCCTGGTCTTAGTAGTTGGAGTTGATTTTTGATAGGCCAGTCAAAAGGTTCTCTTCTTATACCGTATAATATGGGTTTGTTTGTTTCTTTGGCAACTTGCAGAACTTTGTCCATTATCATTTCTGGATTATTTGCATTACACGAGCCTAGTGCTGCGTTAAATGAAACACCCCATATTAAATCTGAATCTTTATTTATTATTTCTATACTTCGATTAACGTCAATTTCATCACTATTTGTATAGTTGATGGTTTCAAATTCATCTCCATAATTCCACTATTGTCAGAGGTTTTAAAAAGTGGAACA
>CAYPYC010000135.1:0-3949 GCA_964414905.1 uncultured Dehalococcoidia bacterium | reverse complement strand
GATTCAAACTAGCGATACCGCCAGCTTGAGTTATTAAATCCACATTAGCTTGTAACGTTTCTACAACACCACCAGCATCAATTGGTTCTATAACTCTGGATATACCTATCCCATTAAGATGTATAGGTACATCACCTCCTAATATTCTCGCTGAAACTTCTTCGCCAGGAATTAAAATTAAAGCATCACTATATCCATCAATTATTGTTCTATGGTTATGGTCACTAAGCACCAAAAAATCATAATCATGATTCTTATACCAATCGACTACTACTTCAGGATCTGCGTCTCCATCTGATTTGGTAGTATGTGTATGAACATTTCCTTTATACCACATAGCAAATAGCCTCCATTTGAATGATATTTTAAATTTTTGATTTAAAATAACCAAAATTCTTCTAAAGTATTCAAATTAATATCACATCATACTTAGTTCAGTCGATAGGGGTATAAACTAATCTACAATCTATTTCCAATCTTTATACACCTGTTTTTATAGCATGAATTTGGTGGTTAAAATGGTCAGCAACTAACAATAAACCATCATTATAAAACCGTAAGTGGTTTGGCTGGATAATTCCAATTTCACGATTCAATTGCGCGTGGTCTGAGAAAGTAGCTTTCCTAGTATTGTCACCGGCAATTGTTTCGATTCTCCCATTTTTATTAATACGCCTAAGCAGGCCATTACCCGTATCTGAGAAATAAAAAATGCCGTCCGGTGATATATCCAAACCTGACGGCCCTGAGATTGAGGATTCTAATGCATTAGTTCCATCAGGTGAAAATCCACTACTACCATTACCCAATATAGTACTTATAATGCCATTTGTATCGATTTTACGAATCACGTGCGCTGAGTCATCGGCAAAATACAAGTTTCCAATGTTATCAAAAGTTATATCTGCAGGAGAACTTATTCGAGCCTCTATGGCCTTTCCACCATCTCCGTCATAACCAGCAATACCCGTGCCAGCTATCGTTGAGATAATTCCAGTTTTGTAATCAATCTTCCTAATTTTACCTATTCCTGAATCACCAAAATAAATATTATCGTTTGCATCATGCCTAATGGATCTGGCATATATTAAATTAGATGAAATAGCAGGTCCACCATCACCTTTATCCCAAGGAAAAGCTGATCCAGCTACATTATGTATAACACCTCGATTATCAACCATTCTAATATGAGAATGTCTAGTATCGGCTATGTATATATCTCCTTTTGAATTAACAGATACTCCCAGTGGATTCCCAAGATGGGCATTATTTGCAGGTCCTCCATCTCCTCCATAAGCTCTTGCTCCGCTACCTGCAACTGTCGATATGAGAGATGTTTTCACTTCTATTTTTCTAATCCTTTGATTCCAAGCATCGGCTATATAAATATCACCGTTAGGTCCAATGCTCATTCCAGAGGGAACAGCGAGATAAGACTCAGTAGCAATCTCATTGTCACGAACAGAGGTGCCTCCAAATACAGAGTTAATATATCCATGATCATCAATTTTTCTCACTCTGCCACTAGAATCACTGAAAAACACGCTACCTTTATTATCTGCAAGTATTCCAACTTCAATTGAATTACATTCTGTTTCAATAGCTAAAACACCTTCTCCTCCATAACCGGCACTACCATTTCCTGCAATTGTTGTTACTATACCGTCTTTTTTATTTACTTTACGCACTCTAAAACCATATTTTTCACCTACGTATAGATTGTCATCTTTATCTATACAAATTGCGTCTGGCATTAATGTACTTGCTTTTATTGCAAGCCCTCCATCACCATTTGAGGCTCTATCACCATTACCTAAAACAGTAGAAACAATCCCAGTTTTCATATCAATTTTACGAATCCTATCATTGGAATTGTCACATATATATAAATCACCAGTTGAATCAAACGCTAAATGCTCCGGATGGAAAAAGGCAGCTGTTTCTTTTGGTCCTCCGTCGCCTGAATATCCTCCAAGACTTAATCTAAAAGCTATCACAGACTTTTCACCTTCAATCGATGGAGCAAGATGTTCAGCATGATAACCCGCAAATAAAGATACAATACCGGTATCTTTATCTATTTTACGTATATTGTTTGTCCATTCACTGGATATATATATATCTCCTTCTGGAGAAACAGCCAAACCACAGTGACAATCCATTTCTGCATTTACAGCTAAACCCCCTTCTCCCTTACGACCAACTGCACCGGAACCAGCAAATGTGGTAATTATTCCACTTTCCGAATCTATTTTTCTATAAACTCCATTATTCAAATCAGAAAATAAGATGTCTCCATTATTATCAATTATTAAGTCATGGCAGCCGCTTAATTCTGCATCAACCGCTAATCCACCATCTCCTGAATAACCCGGCATACCAGTACCCGCTAAACGATGGAGTACACCATCAGAATCGATTTCCCAAATTATGTTGAAGATATAATCCGCTATTATTAATTCTCCAGTTTTTCTTTGGGCTAATCCCATAGGCCACCCTGCATCAGCTTCCTTAGCTAATACACCCTCTTTCATAATGCTACCTGCAATACGAATTAAACCTGTTTCACTACAATCATTTATTTCTTCGATTAAACTCATTTTCACATACCTTTATTAGGAATTTTTTAATAGAAACTAAAATAAAATCTACCTATTTAAACTATCAGGAGGGAGGTTCACTATATTCATTATCTTTTTGATAAATATGTAGTCTTCCCCTTGTATCAGCAATTATAACTTGGTTGTTTTTGTTTATAGAAATTCCAGTGGGTCTACCAAATTTTTCAAAATATTTTTTATTTGAATTTTGGTTAATTAACTTCATGAATTCAGGGTCCCTATTAAGAACATATAGGCCAGCCTTAGAATAATCTGTGGCGTCGCCATATAAAGAGGCTAGCAATTCTCCATTAGGTTCAAAAATTTGGACTCGTTTATTACCCCAATCGGTAATATAAACATCACCATCACTGTCCACAGCAACATGAGCTGGACGGTTTAATTTAGTATACGGGTCATCTCCTTCACCAAAAGTGAATAGGTGTTTACCTTCAGAATTGAATTTTTGAACTCTATCGTTTCCCCAATCCGCTACAAAAACACTGTCTTCATAATCTACGTATATACCCCAAGGATTACTGAATTCTCCATAAGAATCACCCTGATTCCCCCAAGCATTGATAAATTCTCCTGTACCAGAAAAAAGTTGTATCCTATTATTTTTACTATCAACTACATATAGATTGTTTTCTTTATTGAAAGCAATTCCTGTAGGTCCATCAATCTCTCCTAGCTTGCTGCCTGAAATCCCCCAATTTAGAATACTCTCTCCACTTTCGTCTGCTTCAGGGAAAGGATAAATCTTATTGGGATCAAAAACATAAATCGTATTTTCATATTCATCCGAACAATATATATTTCCATCATAAGATACTGCTATGCTATTAGGCCAAGTCATTCCATTTCTAGCAAAATCACCTATGTGGTTTTCATCTATTGTTGTCTTACCTATTCTAATCCCAACATCTCCAAAATATCCTTCGATTTTGTAACCAAATCCCCTACTAAGAATGAATATTATACCTTCAGAAGAAACTGCAACATCCATAGGAGAACAAGATCCTCCAGTAATCCCATACTTACTTTCATTATGTTCGGCAGTTTGTCTTCCAATTGAATGACTAAAATGCCATGCTCTTCCACCAGCTACGGTTGTTTTCATATATTTTCACAAAAGACAAAAAACAATTTAAATCCTCATGTTCTTCAACAAAATTGGTATTCTTTGGTGCCAGCAATCAAAGATAAGATGTTTCCTATTTGTTGATCAATAATTTCATCCTCGATACTAAAATGTCCTTCAACATTATTTGAATTGATTTCTTCCATAAGCTCGTTATATGTTTGGGTTTCCAACTTAGAACAACTCAATTCTTCAAGACATGAAT
>CAYPYC010000134.1:0-3961 GCA_964414905.1 uncultured Dehalococcoidia bacterium | reverse complement strand
GAAGTAGATCATATTGACGTATTTTATGTCGCTCCTGGAGATCTCGCACAAAGTATGGGGTTACTAGGTAAGCCGAATCATCCTGAAGTACTAAAAACAGTTGATAAGGCGCTCATCCAAATTCAAGATGCAGGTAGAGTAGCTGGTACGTTGGTAAACGATGACAGCGTCGAATCTTATCTAGAGAAAGGAGTAACATTCGAAGCTACTGCATTAGCCCGTTGGCTTGAAAAAGGCGCTAAAGATTTCTTAGGACGTTGTAATAAATAACTGTTTACTATGATTTGGTTAATATATTGTCTAAATCAAAATACATATCGCGAAATATAAAAGATAAATTTTCTCTGACTGATATAACTGTCTTAGATAAAATTATAGCTATCACGTCTAAAAAAAAGATTAAATGTTATTTAGTTGGAGGCGCAGTTAGAGATATTATCTTAGGTAAAACACCCAAAGACCTCGACTTCGTAGTAGACAAAAAAGCAGAAAACATATCAAGTGAAATTGCGTTAGAACTCAATGGAGAGGTTTTAAGCAATTCAGAATTCGGTACTTCAAAATTATCTGTAAAAAAATCTATATACGACATAGCAAATGCACGTAGTGAAACGTATGCTCACCCAGGGGCCTTGCCAAAAGTCACGAGAAATTCAATTGACAAAGATCTTTGGAGAAGAGATTTTTCAATTAATTCTGTAGCTATTCAATTAACTCAAGATGAAGACTGGCAAATTCTCGACCCAACTGATGGTCTAACTGATATATCACATGGGACAATCAGAGTACTTCATAATAAAAGTTTTGTAGATGACCCTACAAGAATCTTTCGGGCAGTAAAATACTCAATAAGATTTGGATTTTCAATTGATGAAAAAACCGAAAAGTTAATTGGGAATTGTATAAAATCAAACTATATCAACAAAATTAGCGGGAATCGTATTTTGTCTGAAGTGTCTCAAATATTAGAAGAAAATAATTTTAAAACAAACATTCAACTACTTTCTTCATTAGGAATATTATCTTCTATACATCCTAAACTGAAAATAGGGGATGCCTTACTAGATAAGTTAACAAAACTTAACAACGATACAAAAGAAGATAAATCAAAATTATTAACCCTATTTTTCTCAGATATCAATCCTGAAAATATAGATGGGATTTGTCAAAGGTTAGATGTAAATCCAAAAACGGTGAAAATTTTGCATGGCATACAAACCATCAAACAAAATACAAAGTCTTTGTCCAAAACTAAAATCATAAACAGCGAATTAATGATGCTATTGGATAAATTAGACATAGAATCTATATCCTCTATACAACTTATTAGCAAAAATGAATCATTGCGCAAAAATTTATCTAATTTCCTAGATAAACTACGTTTTATTAAACCCAAAATAGCAGCAAAAGAAATAATTTCTCTCGGTATTACTCCTGGTCCACAGATAGGAAATTTGTTAGCTGATATCAGATTTGCCGTGGCAGATGGGATTCTAAAAACAGTAAATGAAGAAAAACAATTTATTATCGATAAAATGCAATAGCATTTAAATTTAATTTCAGACTTGCGCTTAACCGCTAGAGGGTCCCGAAGTGTTACCGCGTACTGTCATTGATATTGGATCCAATATTTTATTTAGATCCGTCTCTGAAATTTCGGTATTTGATTTTGCTACATCCATAATAGTCTTTCCGGTTTGTTGAGCTTCTTTAGCGATTGATGCAGCCGCATCATAACCAATATGGGGTACTAGAGTGGTAGCTATTGCTAAGCCATTCTTGACCATATCTGGGCCTTTGGAAGTAGCCTGTATACCGCTTATGCATTGAGTGGCAAAATTACTCGATACAGAAGACAAAATATCAATAGATTCCAATAAATTATATCCAGCAACGGGCATCATCACGTTTATTTCAAAATTCCCTGATTGACCTGCTATAACGATTGTCTGATCATTACCAATTACCTGTGCCGCAACCTGACAAACCGACTCTGGTATTACAGGATTTACCTTTCCAGGCATTATAGAACTACCTGGTTGTACCGCTGGCAAATCGATTTCACCTATCCCTGCTCTCGGTCCGGAGCCTAACCATC
This sequence comes from uncultured Dehalococcoidia bacterium, assembly GCA_964414905.1. Taxonomy (GTDB): domain Bacteria; phylum Chloroflexota; class Dehalococcoidia; order Lucifugimonadales; family OSU-TB39; genus OSU-TB39. The sequence continues at coordinate 1,863 of CAYPYC010000134.1, read as the reverse complement.
GGATATCATTTGCAATTTTCATCAAACTCACTGCCAAAGTTTTTAGAGAACCGCTACATTCAACTAACGCATCTAATGTACTTTGAGCCTGGAAATGATTATCAGTCTCATTTATTCGCAGTGACAAAGAATCGCTCAAAACTTTACATACTTTATCAGCAAAATCCAAATGCGTATTTACTCCAGTACCTACAGCAGTACCGCCAAGAGCCACCTCTGAAATTCCCACACACGACCGGTCGATTCTTTCAATAGATTTATTTATTTGACCAACGTACCCTTCGAATGACTGACCAAGAGTTATTGGAGTAGCATCTTGTAAATGAGTCCTGCCAGTTTTTACTACATCCATAAATTCAATCGACTTTTTACCCAACTCGTTTTTCAAAATCTTTAATGCAGGAATCAATTGTGTTTTTATCCCCAATAAAGCAGATATATGTATAGCCGTCGGAATAACATCGTTTGAAGACTGCCCCATGTTAACGTGATCATTAGGATGAACAGGAGTTTTACTTCCAATAGTGCCTCCTAATATTTCAATAGCACGATTGGATATTACTTCATTTGCATTCATATTAGTCGAAGTCCCAGAACCAGTTTGAAATATATCAACAACAAATTGATTATCGAATTTGCCATCTGAAACTTCTTGGGCAGCTGAGCTTATGGAAGAAGAAATTTCTTGATTTATTAACCCTAATTCATAATTAACCTTTGAGGCTGCGTACTTAATAAGTCCAATTGCCTTTATAAAATTCCTAGGAAACCTGAGGGGACTTATAGGAAAATTTTCTACTGCTCTCATTGTTTGGGCGCCATAATAGGCATCCTGAGGAACATTAAACTCTCCCATAGAATCTTTTTCAATCCTAAACGGCTTATGCGAACTCATCATAATCTCCTAAAAGTGACATTGATAACCTATTATTCATTATAAAATAATTTTTATTTTTATATTCCTAATTTAAATAATAGCGTAAATTCAGTATTGACCCAAATTAATATTAAAATCGCATATTGTTATATGTAGCATTTATCAACCGCTACCTGATAACATTTTAACGTCAAATTTTTTGTAAACAGAAAAATAATTTATTGAGAGTAACCCCTATAATGAGAACAATAGATTTTAGAAGCGATACTCAAACTTTACCAAGTCCTAATATGCTTAAAGCAATACAAACAGCAAAACTAGGCGATGATGTAACGCATGAAGACCCTACGGTAAATGACCTTGAAAAATTTGGGGCGGAACTGCTTGGAAAGGAATCTTCTGTATTGGTATCCAGTGGAACCATGGGCAATTTAATTGGCGTCCTTATACATTGTAATCGGGGTGAGGAAGTTATTGCAGGAGCTATGTCTCATATCTGTAGAGGAGAAGCTGGAGGTATTTCTGTATTGGGAGGAGTAGCAATACAGCCAATAAACACTGCCCCTGACGGTACTTTACCTATTGAAGATATTGAAACCGCAATAAAACCCGATGACTATCACTTTCCAATAACTAAATTAATCAGTGTCGAAAATACTCACAACGCAACTGGTGGAAAACCATTAACACCTTCTTATATGAGTAAAGTTAAATCAGTAGCACAAAAACATGGCCTCAAAATACATGTTGATGGTGCAAGATTATTTAACGCTGCAATAGCACTTGAAACTCCTGTTAAAGAATTGGTACAAGATGCTGAAACAGTATCAATCTGTCTTTCAAAAGGCCTAAGCGCTCCGGTAGGCTCACTTTTATGTGGATCTGAAGAAGATATCATAAAAGCCCGAAGAATAAGAAAAATGTTAGGTGGAGGCATGCGGCAAGCAGGTATTATTGCTGCTGCGGGTAAAATTGCTTTAACTGAA
>CAYPYC010000133.1:0-3966 GCA_964414905.1 uncultured Dehalococcoidia bacterium | reverse complement strand
GCTCCTTCTATAAGAACATTTTTATTTTCTGTAATGGCATCAAATACTATGTGCTCAACTGAACCAATGTATTCTTTTAATCTATCAGCCCATATACCGCATTTCTCAAGTACATCTTCATATGATACTGGTTCACTGTCATATACCTTTTCTATAATTGCATTATGGTATTTCAAAACCTCTTTTAGCCTGCTAGCAAGAAGATCCTTTTGAAATAAGTCCCCAAGCCTGATTCCAATTCTAGCAACTTTATCCGTATAGGCAGGTCCTATCCCTTTTCCAGTAGTCCCTATGGCATTATCACCTTTTGCTTTTTCTGATAACAAATCGAGAATACGATGATAAGGCATCACAACATGCGCCCTGTCACTAACGATCAACCTGCCATGTAAATCAATCCCGGCTCCAGTTAGTGTATCTATCTCCTGCAGTAAGCCATCTGGATCTACAACAGTGCCATTTCCAATTACCACTTTAATCTTCGGCCAAAATATTCCCGAAGGTACTAGGTGTAATTTGAATTCACCTTTATCGTTTATAACAGTATGGCCGGCATTGTTCCCACCGGAGAAACGAGCAACGATATCAGCCTTTTCCGATAAAAAATCAACTACCTTACCCTTACCTTCATCTCCCCATTGTCCACCTAATACAGCAAATACACTCAAGATAATTCTCCAAAAATTCAATCATTGGCTAATAATTTCATTTAGAAAATAGCCAACTGAACGAGTATAACAAAGGCATTACCGATTGCATAGATAAAAGCTATTTGTTACCAGATATCAAATGAAGTAACATGATTAAATGTGATAACGTACCCGTCGTTTTTGAAGACGGAATGATAAGTAGGAGTATTAACATGTCTTTAAGCCAACAAGTGGATATCGCCCAAGTTAAGGGAGGCGATGAAATTTTGAATCCTGATTTTCTTGAATACCTAATTGCACTGAACGATAGATTCACTAAAACTATTCATGCATTACGACGTGAAAGAGAGGATGTTTTAAAGCATTGCCTAGATAATCAAGCACTACCTACAACCGATGAAAAATCACAAGTCCCTGATGATTGGACAGTCCCACCTGTACCTGAAGACTTAAAACAACCAGGAATAGAGATTACAGGACCCGCATCAATTACAGGGATGTTCATTAACGCACTTAATCCCGGTCCAGGAGGTAAAAGAGCAGAAGGAGACTTAGATGATGATGAAGATGCAGCTGGCCATACGCTTTTAGATACTGTTACAGCAGCGAAAAACAGGTTAGCTGCTGTAAAAGGAACGCTTGAACACTATGACAAAGCTAGAGATAAAGAATATAAACTTGCTCCAGGGAAAATCCCATTTTTTATGCATAGAGAAAGGGGAATCCATCTTGATGAGCCTGACGTTAAAATCAATAATCAACCTGTCCCTGCGTGTTTATTAGGAGCAGGATTAACAATGTATTACTGTGGGCGAGAACAGATAAATCAAGGTGGAGGCTTATATTTCTACCTCCCCAAGATGGAATCGGCAAAGGACGCAGCGTTTTGGAGAGAATTTTTTGATTTTAGTAAAAAATATTTGAATATTGATGAATCTTCTACAATCAGAGCTATTCCATTAATTGAATCTCTACCATTAGCTTTCCAAATGGATGAAGTTCTTTACGCTTTAGGACCGTATGCAGTTGGATTAAATGCAGCAAGATGGGATTTCAAGGCAAGCATTTTTGAATTTGTAATGACAAATCCTAACTCTGTTTGGCCAGATAGATTTGGAGTAGATATAAAAACAACTCCATTTCTTTCCAATATCTTTAGAAAGCTTGTCGCAACATGTCTCAACCGAGGAGGAATAGCTATAGGCGGAATGGCTACAGCCTTGCCATCGAAAGACAAAGAGGTTAACGATGCAGCAGCTCAATCAATACAGGCAGACAAACAATGGGAAGCTGAACAAGGATTCTTACGTGGATGGGTGGCTCACATATTCCACATGCAAACTGCGGCAGAACCTTTCAAATCCCTGAGGTCATCAGAATGGAAACCCAGCGAATCTATGTCAAACCCTGACAATTATCCAATATCAATTGAAGTTCCAGAAGGCCCCATAACAATAGAAGGTACTCATAGAAATGTTCGGATGGTCATCGAATATGTAGAAGGATGGTTAAGAGGTAGAGGCGCAAAAGGAATCGATAGTTTAGAAGGGAAACCGGGAATACATGGGCCATTAATGGAAGATCTGGCAACTGGCAGAATGTCAGTCGCACAGATAGCCCAAAGAATCATACACTCAGTGAAAGATTCAGGTACTGGAGAAACTCACAGTGCGGACCTTGTAAAATCTATAGTTCAAGAAGAACTCGATGACATATTAAAAATTAGAATAGAACAATTTGGATCCGAATACTCCACAGAATATTACAACAAAGCAGCTAAAATAACTTTGCAATGGATCAAAAACTATACTGAATTGAATTTTAGAAGTTTAGGATCTTATTCAAGGGAAAATCTGGAAACAATAGCAAATTCACCTGAAGCTTTATAAATAAATCCCTATTTGAGCGATTATTTTTTTTCGCTTGAAACCGTTTTCTTTGCTGGTTTCTTAAGACCTAGGCTCCATCTGGAACGCTTTGGTTTAGGTGTTGAAGATGCCTTAACGCTAGGTTTGTTGTTCCACAATTTAGTAAAATATTCAACATCAAAAAAATGTCTTTTGTCTGCGATGTTTGCAAGCTCCCATGATAAATTTGATTCAAAAGCAGCAACTTCTACGTGCTTACCTAAATCCTTAACTGTTTTAACAGCGTAGGCAAAATCACCATCACCAGATACTAAAATAGCTACATCATAGGAATCTTCCCAAGCAAGTTTAAGTAAATCAGTGGCCATCATTATATCAACGCCTTTCTCTACCGATGTTTCACCTCTTTGTTTAGAAATACCTAATTTAACTTCTAGATAAGGTGTATTATACAGAGCACTAAGAAATTTCTGCTGATCGTGATAAGCCTGCTGATTCTTATCGGAATCTCTCATAATATTGTAATAATATATCCTAAATAATTGCTTGCCTTCAGTTAGCTTCTCAGCAAGCGCTTCATAATTAACATCAAACCGCTTACAGTTTTCTGAAAGACTATGATATAAGTTGCTCCCATCGATAAATACAATCGCCTTTTCGAGAACATCTTTATTTTCTACATTCATATTTTTGTTATTTCTTATCAATTAAACCTCTTAAAATAATTTAAATCAAACTAAATTATACATCACTCTATCTAACACACCTCATTTTCTACTTCTTGAAGGACCTCATTTATATTTGAAACTATGAAATCTATATCTGATTTTTTGGAACAAAGCTGAGGCTGTAAATTGATATATGGTACAGGAGGATTCAGAATCATTTTTCTGGATTTAAACTTTTCACTTAGCCTTGGTCCTAATTTCAGTTCAGGGCTGAAGTGTGTTTTTGTTTTTCGGTCGCTAACAAGTTCTATAGATGCAAACAATCCTTTACCTCTAACATTACCGATCATCTGACGCTGTTCTTTCATTTGATATAAGTTATTCAATAAATATGAACCCATTTCTTTTGAATTAGCCACAAGATGTTCTTTCTCAATTATATCTATGTTTGCCAAAGCTGCTGCTGCCGAAACAGGATGGCCGCCAAAGGTGAGAGTATGAACAAAAACATTACCTTTGCCTTTAAACACTTCTGCCACTTTGTCTCTAACAATAGTAGCCCCGAGTGGCGAATAACTACTCGTTATACCTTTCGCAACACAAAGTATATCTGGAACTACATCCCAATGATTTACTGCAAATATGTCACCAGTTCTACCAAATCCGCATACTATTTCATCTGCAATCAACAAAACTCCATACTTATCACATATCTTACGTAAACTAGGCCAATATTCATCTCCCGGAACATGGCAACCTCGAGCAGCTATAGGTTCTGCA
>CAYPYC010000132.1:0-3999 GCA_964414905.1 uncultured Dehalococcoidia bacterium | reverse complement strand
AGGATAAATCCCTTAAGTTTATCCAAAGCTATAATAGCTTCTCAATTAACGGCTGTCATTTTGGGTGTATTGTTGACTTTCCTTTCTAAAGTGTTGTTCCTTGATTTCTTTACGGCAATAATAATTTTTGCAGCTTCATCATTTTTGGTAACTGAGATTATCAATAAAATCACAAATTACAAAAAAGGCGGCAAACTTCAAATCATAGCGATTTTATCTGTTGCAACAATTTATTTGATATATAATCTATTCAGCCCATATTTTTTGGTTTCTGCGCATATTTTAGCTTTGTTACTAGGTTTTTATGTTTGTTATATACGTCTAAAATAATAACCTGCAGAAATATATATTTATAATAGAAATTATATTGATCACTGACTAAAATCCAGCCGGAGGATTTAATTGCTTAAAACTATACAAGCAGGCTCACTAAGATCTGAGCACGTTAATCAAATGATTACACTTGGAGGTTGGGTCGACAGGCGTCGAGACCATGGCAATTTAATATTTATTGATTTAAGGGACTCGTCAGGAATAACCCAGATTGTTTTTGACCAAAATCTTGATTCTTCAATGCATCAATCAGCCTCACTATTAAGAAATGAATGGGTAATCCAAGTAACTGGCAAAGTTAGAGAACGGCCTGACGGAACAATTAATACAGAATTGGAAACAGGCCAAGTCGAGGTTATAGTATCTTCTTTAACTATCCTAAACGAATCCAAAACCCCACCATTTTACATAAATAAAGAAGAAGACAGCGACGAATTATTAAGAATGAAGTATAGATATCTCGACCTTCGCAAACCCAAAATGCAAAACATTGTCAACATAAGACATAAAGCAGTTAAGTTCATACGGGATTTTTTGACAGACCAAGGGTTCTTAGAAATAGAAACCCCAATCCTTATTAAAAGTACCCCTGAAGGTGCCAGAGATTATTTAGTGCCCAGCCGCTTATACCCCGGTAAATTCTATTCTCTCCCACAATCTCCCCAACAATTGAAACAATTATTGATGTCTGCAGGATTTGAAAAATACTTCCAAATAGCTAGATGTTTTAGAGACGAGGATCCAAGGGCTGATAGACAGCCAGAATTCACCCAACTAGACCTTGAGATGAGTTTCGTTGAATCCGATGACATTCTTAGTTTGATAGAAAAACTATATTATGATTTGGTTAAAGCTATAACTCCTGGTAAAAATATCAAATTCCCTTTCCCAAGAATCCCTTATAATGAAGTCATCGAAAAATATGGGACTGACAAACCTGATTTACGATTCGGAATTGAAATGTCAACTGTAGTTGATTGGGCAAAAAAAACAGATATAAACATACTTAAAACAATAATTTCTAATAAAGGCACAGTGAAATCTTTGAGTGCTCCAGGCTGCGGAAATTATACAAGAGGACAAATATCTGAACTGGAAGAATTAGTGAAAACCAGCGGTGGCAAAGGCCTAATGTGGATTGCCATTTCCGAAGGAGCGAAATCGATAGAAGACCTAAAAGACGACGACATCAAATCGCCAGTCTCAAAGGTGTTAAAACTGAATGAAATCCAAGAAATCGCCTCAATACTGTCAGCCGCACCTGGAGATCTAATATTGATAGTAGCTGGCCCAGGAAAAATCGTAAATCAATCACTTAGTTTAATAAGAGACCATCTGGGAACATCACTTGGATTAAAGGACCCAAATTCATTCGAATTCGCTTTCATAACAGATTTCCCTCTATTTGAATGGAAAGAAGAGGAAAAACGATGGGATGCAGCTCACCATCCATTTACTATGCCATTAAAAGAACATCTTGGGATAATAAGCACCGACCCATCAAAGGTTATAGCTCATTGCTATGACCTAGTGTGTAATGGGCTTGAGTGCGGGAGTGGGAGTATACGAATTCATTCAAGAAAATTACAAGAAGAGGTTTTCGGCGTTTTAGGATACTCCAAAGAAGAAGTGGCCTCTCGCTTTGACCAACTACTGACAGCATTTGAATATGGAACACCGCCACACGGCGGGATAGCCACAGGAATAGAACGTTTGGTTATGCTATTGGCAGGTACCGACAATATAAGGGATGTAGTAGCATTTCCTAAAACACAAAGTTTTATAGATCCCTTGTTTGATGCACCAGACTATGTATCAAATGAACAATTGAACGAGCTTCATATCAAAGTGAATCCTACTGAAACGTAGCTTTTATCAATAATAATATAAACCTTGGAGGACAATAATGTTCGATGTTTTAATTCATGGCGGAACAATTATCGATGGATCTGGAGTTACACGCTTTAAGTCAGATTTAGGTATCATAGGAGACAAAATTGAAACCATAGGAAATCTTGATAATCAACAAGGAAAGCGTATTATCAACGCCACTGGTTTAATTGTTGCCCCAGGATTTATTGATGCGCATGCCCATCATGATGGTGTACTACTTATAGATCCTCAACATGCAAGTGGATTGCGTCAGGGAGTAACCACGGAAATATTAGGACAGGATGGTCTATCTTATGCTCCGCTATCCAAAGAAAACTACAAAATGCAAAGACAATATTTGAGCGGGATATTAGGTTTACCTCCAGAAAACCTAGATATGAGCAGCGTTAAAGCATTTAGAGCTAATTATCATAAAAAAGTTTCAATAAATACTGCCTACCCTGTCTCACATGGAGCTCTACGCATGGAGGCGGTTGGTTTCTACGACCGTCCTTTGACAGGCAAAACTCTCGACCATGCGAAGTCTCTGCTATCAGAAGGTATGCAACAAGGTTCTGTAGGGTTGGCAACTGGCATGTCTTACCATCCAAATGCATGGAGCACGACTGAAGAACTCATCGAGCTTTGTAAAGTAGTAGCCGAAGCAGGCGGTGTCTATATCACTCACTTAAGAGATGTTAATCCAGACAGAGGATATGGCGGTGGAGGAATTCCAGAAGCGTTGGAAATTGGTAAGAGGTCTGGTGTCAAAGTACATTTTTCGCATACAAGAACTTCAGCAGAAAACGCTGGCAAAATTGATGAAGTACTTGAACTAGTGGATCAAGGTAAAAAAGATGGCGTTGATTGTACATTAGAACTTTATCCTTATCCTACCGGAAGCACATTTTTGTTGAGCAGCCTACCAAGTTGGGCTCATGAAGGTGGTCCAGACAAAATCATCGAAAGGTTAAAGGACAAAGTTACAAGGACTAAAATAATTGATGCCTTGTCTTTAAATACAAAAAGACCTCTTGATGGTTGCGTTCTTTCTCACTTGCCTAACAACCCCCAATTCGAAGGCATGACCGTACCAGAAATTGCAGAGATTAAAAATAAGCCAATTGGCGATGTAGCCCTCGATATGTTAATTGAAGAAAATCTACAAGTTGGTTTTTGGCTGACCCCTCCCACTAACATAGCTGCCTGGAGACAGGTTAGCAGAGACTGCATGGACTTCCTTTCACGGCCAGATTATATGATAGGCAGTGACTCAATTCCTTTAGGTAGCACTCCTCACCCAAGAGCATATGGAACTTTTCCAAGATTTGTAGGTAGACTTAGAAGACAATTCGATGTAATGAGTCTAGAACAGGTAATCCAAAGGGCATCAGACAATCCCGCACAGAGATTTGGAATATCAAAAAGAGGTAGAATTCAAGAAGGATACTACGCTGACATAGTAATATTCGACGACCAGAGAATCATAGATACAGCTACTTACGATGACCCTAAACAATTTCCTGTAGGTATACCATATGTTTTAGTCAATGGCAGCGTTTCGGTAGACCAAGAAAGGTGTACTGGGATTTTTTCAGGGTATGCGGTTCCATAATATCAGTATATAAATCACTTATGCGAATACAACTACATTTTTGAAAGTCATATGCCCATGCAATATGAAATAAGACCTATATCGAGTAAAGAATTCGGTGAATTCTCTGAAACTACTGCAAGAGCATTTGGAATCGATCAAGATGCCAAATATTTATCTATGAAGAAATCCTATTTCGA
>CAYPYC010000131.1:2028-4012 GCA_964414905.1 uncultured Dehalococcoidia bacterium | reverse complement strand
GTTAAACGCGATTCAATAAGGAAGGGTATTTCTTGTACCCTTCCTTATTATATTGATCAACTATCAATGCCTTTTTGTTTGTAACTCAAAGCTCTGGTAGCTTCGCGGTTACGTTCTCTCTCTATTATGGTTCTGCGCTTGTCGTATAATTTCTTACCTTTACCAATACCTAATTGGACTTTTGCACGATTGCTCTTTAAATATAATTTCATTGGTATCAATGAGAAACCTCGCTCGTCCAACTGTGAGATCAATTTTGATATTTGTAACTTTTTCAATAACAATTTTCTTGATCTCTTGGGTTCATGGTTTGTTCCTGGTCGGGCATTAGAATATTGGCCTATATGAGCATTAATTAAATAGATTTCTCCACTCATGTTTCTTGCATACGCGTCACTGAGATTGGCTCTACCTTCACGCATTGCTTTAATTTCAGTTCCCAAAAGCATTATGCCGGCTTCCAATGTTTCAGAGATTTCGTAGTCAAACCGTGCTCTTTTATTGATAGCAAATGTTTTAGAGGATGGTTTCATAGGTGATTCACCCACCATTTGATGTTTGTTTCATACCAGTCAACAATTCCAACTCTTCAATAGCTCTTTTATATTGTAAAATATCTGCCTGTTTAGTATCTCTATGCGTAACTTCTATATCAGGTGGGAGGCCTTGTCCTGCAATCTTTCTGCCAAGAGGTGTATACCAATATGCAATCGTGAGATAAACTCCACCACCATTGCTTAATTTGCGTAACATGTTCACACTGCCTTTTCCAAAAGTAGTAGTACCAATGACTTTCGCCCTTTTGTGATCTTGTAATGCTCCTATTAACACTTCAGTAGCACTTGCACTGCCAGCATTTGCAATAACCACCATCGGAATATCTTTTGCTATGCCTCCAGGTTTTACTGCGTGTTCCTGTCTTCGTCCCTTTCCATCTTGTAGGTAAAATACCAGTCCTTCATCAAGAAACAAACTAGCTATATCCACGGTTGCTCCAAGTACCCCACCAGAGTTACCGCGCAAATCCAATATTATTCCTTTTGCACCATTATCAATAACGTTGGTTATTGTTTTAGTTAGGGTTTCAGGTGTATTTGGATAAAATGTAGTTAATCTGATATGAGCAAATGTGTCTTTGGGTTCAGTTCTAAGAACTACACTAGGAAGTGTTATGTCATCTCTGATAACGGATATTTCTATTGGGGTAGGGTCTAAAATATGTTTAATCAATAATCTAACGGTGCTTCCTTTCGGGCCTCGTATTTTATTTACTGCTTCCAATAAGCCAACACCCTTAAGGCTTTCACCATCAACTTCTAATACAACGTCACCAGCCTTTATACCTGCCTTTTCTGCTGGACTGCCTTCAATAGGGGAAACAATCATTATTTTGCCTTCAGCATTGATGTTAACGTGAGCTCCAATGCCTCCGAATTCACCCCTAAATATGTCAGAAAATTGCGCCTCTAAATATTCTTTATCAACATAACTTGTTTGTCGGTCGCCAAGTGCACTGAGTAACCCTCTAACTGCAAATTCAGGTAGCTTGTTGTCTTTGACTTTATCTTGATCTACATATTCATTATTTAGAATGGTCCATGCTTCCCATATAATCTTAAGATCGTCTGGAACCTCTTCGGGGATGGTCTCGGAAATAGCTGGTGATGCAGTAGGGAATGTTTGTTCTGCAAAAACATTTTCAGTATTGGGTTCATTTGTATCTGAATTAGTACTGCCCAGAAAGTTACATCCTGTAAGTAAAAATAATATTACTAATATAATTGATAGTTTCTTTTGTATACGAATGTTCATGGGTTGCTGTGAATCCTTCGAATAAGAGCTTTATACGTTATATTTTAACATGTTATATAAGCAAAGTCCCACTTGCCTTGTTATTTTCAAATCTTTTCAATATTTAGGCGTGTAAATACAAAAAGAGTCAATTATTGTGAAAACATATGAAAACATAGTTGACTGTTTTCGG
>CAYPYC010000131.1:0-2018 GCA_964414905.1 uncultured Dehalococcoidia bacterium | reverse complement strand
CGTGCGCTGGGTTATGGTTGTGTGCAAAACGATTATGCTTTTTTCTCTAGGAGGATGTGATGACTAATATTATTGAGCTTCGTGGTGGTAATAACAGAAAAAGAGGTAGAATCGTACGGCCTTATCCGCTAAATGCTTTGAAAGAAGCGCGTGAACTAGTTGAAACAATTTATCAAGTAAATTCTGGATTGCCTGTTAATAGAATTATGCTTGCTGAAGCCATTGGGATAGCTCCTTCAAGTAGTGCTTATACAACTCTCCTGAATTCTTGTTCCAGATTTGGTTTAACAATTGGAAATTATAGAAGCTCAAAAATAGAATTAACTGAATTTGGAAGTGAGTTTGTGCAAAACATGGTGACTTCGAATTCTCGATTATTGTTAAAACGTGCAGCTAGTAAACCAGAAGTATTCAAGCAATTCTATTCATGTTATGAAAACAAAAAAATACCACCTGATAATATAGCTGAAGAATATATAAAATCAGATCTAAGTGTGAACAGTTCATTAAGTGCGGAATGCTTAAGTTTGATCAAAAAGAATGGGGTTTATGCAGGGTTTATTAAAGAAATTAAAGGTTCTTTGTATATAGAACCAGAAGAATCTGAATTTCAATCAGTTCTTCCTACACATACTGAAAACGTTCCTGTTAGCACTCGAATACCAAGTGAGTCAAATGACACTGATATATCTGAATTTCCTGATAAGAAACCAGGAAAGTTACTCTTTGGATATTTTGGTGCTGAAAATATGTCTGATTATTTGAAAGAGATGTTTGATGAACTTGGGATTGACTTTGAGGATAAGGAATTGGTCTATCCTGATCCATCTATAAATCCAAGTGGGATTTTTACTCAAAATCTGGGTGAAGAATTTGATGTAGTTATTATGCTGATAGGAGAGTCTTCGTATACGAGAGTTTCCGGTGGTAGAGAAACTTCCATATATGATATGACGATCATTAACCATGCGTTAGCCAATGGTTTGTTCAATGAGAGAATAATATCAGTTTTGGATAATAAGATTGAGTTTCCAAGAACGTCAGGTAGGGTTATAAATTATGAAATTAACAACCTGGAGTCGATAATTTTACCGTTATTAGGTGAGTTAAAAGATATTGGATTCTTGGATATAAACACCAAAAGACTCAATCGACGTTAGTAGATAAATATTTATTCAACAACTCGATTATATGTATCTCATATTGCAACTTGACATAATATAGCTAGTGCGAAGTTTGAAATAATCTAAATAACGGGCGCAGCGTCTCATTGTATAGAAAATAGTTGCTGTAAAATAAAACGTAAGTATTGGCGTAAAATAAAGGTCTTTTCTCTGCTTTGATGGTCCAAACTACCAAAAATTATATAAACACCCTTTAAATTACAGCATGTAATCTAATTTCAACAATAATTCTTCAAACCCAATCCCCTTTAAAGCGGAAGTAAAAATGAAGTCTGTAGGCATATGTTCAAATTCATCTATATCTATTGGTAATCCATTTTGTTGTAATCTATCAATTTTGTTTAATGCAACTATTGTTGGTTTTTCTGAAATTCCTAATTCCTCAAATGTTTTGTGAGCGATTTGCCACTGCGCATGAGCTTTAGGGTCTGATATATCAATAACATGAATCAAAATTTTTGAAAAATTGATTTCTTCTAGAGTCGCTCTAAATGCAGCGACCAAACTTGAAGGTAATTTTTGAATTAACCCAACCGTATCTGAAATCAAAATGTTACGGCCGGATTTCAACGTGATTTTTCTCGTAACTGTATCTAAAGTCGAAAATGGCTTGTTTTCTGCAATAACGTTCGCATTGGTTAACCCAGTCATAAACGTGCTTTTTCCAGCATTTGTGTATCCGACTAATGTCGCTACTGGGATTCCTTCTGATTTCCTCTTGTTTTGGTAAATATTCCTGTGTCTTTTAACATCTTCTATCTTAGATTTGATTTTACTGATTCTATTTCGTAACAATCTGCGGTCGGTCTCTATCTGCGTTTCTCCTGGGCCTCT